>JALYXZ010000035.1 GCA_030946825.1 Chloroflexota bacterium
AGCGTCGCCACCTTGTTGTCGCCGGTCTGCTTGCCCTCGTCCCAGGTGATGAACAGCGGGGAGCCGGATTGCCACGCCGCGCTGGCCAGGATGCGCGGAACGAACTGTCGCAGGAAGGCATCTCCCTGGGCCGTGGTCCCGTTGTGCATGTCGTTCTGGAGGTTCGGGACGATCAGCTCGAAGTTGGCGGCGGCCGGGTCGAACGCCGAGAAATCGGTGATCCGGCTGCAGCGGGCCGGGTCGTGGGCGATGTCGGCGAAGCTGATCGCCGGCTCGTGCTTGCGGGCGTAGGTCCCTGAGCCGTCGGGGCCTCCGGTCGCGGTTGCGCCCGCGAAGCAGTTTGGCGGCACGTTCTGGGCGTAGACGCGCCACGTCAGTCCCGCGGCGTCGAGCTGGTCGGCGATGTTGCGGGCGTTCAGCGAAACGATCTCGTTGCCCTTCACCCCCTGCAGGCCCCCGGAGAAGAGCGCGACGTAGTTGGGCTGCGAGCCGTGCACCAGGGCGTGGTAGTTCGTGGCGAGGCCGTACTGGGCGATGAGGCTGTTCAGGTACGGCGCATTCTTGCGACCGATGATCGAGGTGTTGGCCCGGTTCTCCATGACGATCACCCACACGTGGCGCGCGGCCGGCTGAGATGGGGGCGATGCCATCAAGCGTGGGACGGCGATGAGCAGGCCGACCGGCACCAGCACCAGGGCGATCAGCCCTGCGATGCGGCGCCAGCTGGTGGAGAGCCGATGCTGGATGGTCAATCGATGTCCTCGGGAAGCAGGCACGGGCCCCACCGGGGCGGCGGCGCTGAGCCGAGACGCTAGTGGATGCGGCACTAACGCCACGTGAACCGGCCGACAACTTCCCTTCACCAAGCGGCCACGGCACGCTCGACGGTGCATCGCGGCACCGGCAGACGATCGGTGGTGGGTGCGATCCTGCTGATGTCCGGCCGCCCGGCACCGGATAGTTCGGAGGTCATCGGCTCGTGAGTAACTTGGCGCGCACCGATCTCGGCCCGCGCGCAGGGCATGACGCACCCCGGCCCGACGCGCCGGGGCATGGCGCAGCAGCAGCGCCCCTCGCCCTGGCAGTCGCGGTCGCATGCCTCCTGGCCTTTGGTCTCCTGCTGGGGGCGGTCGTCGCCCGCGTGACCCTCGGGGCCGACCGATCCGTCATCGCGGCGGTCGCCAGCTTCTCCGGCTCGCTGGCGCCGCTGAGCCTCATCACCGAGGCCGGCAGCACGCTGGTCGTGACCGTGCTGACACTCCTGCTGGGGGCCGCGCTGCTCGTCAGGCGGCGCATTGCGCTGGCGCTGCTGGCAGTCGGCACGGTGGGAGCCGCAGCCCTGCTCGCCACCGGCCTGATCAAGAACATAGTTGCCCGCGCGCGGCCCGATGTGATCCACGCGCTGGTGGCGGTGCGCGGCTTCAGCTTCCCGTCAGGGCACGCCACGCTGAGCGCCACGCTGTACGGCATCGTGGCTGTGCTCATCTGGCGCACGAGATGGCCGCTGCGCCTGCGAGTGGCAGCCATCACGGCCCTCGGCGTGCTCGTGGTGCTGGTCGGTCTCTCGCGGATCTACCTCGGAGTCCACTACCCAACCGATGTGCTCGCCGGCTGGCTGCTGGGGATCGCCATGGTCAGCCTGTTCACCGCGGCCTCGTCGCGCCTTCGGCGACGACGCGAGACGTTGCGCAGCTAGCCCTGGCGGGGGCTGGCTGGCCGTCGTCAGGCCACTAGCGGAGCAGGTCGGTCATCGGCGTGGCGGCGGCGTCGTTGGCGGTCAGGGTCGGCAGACCGAGCAGCAGCTCGACCGTGCGCAGCTGGCTGAAGTGGTCGTATCGGGTGCCGGAGGTGACGCCCTGCTTCGCCAGGCTGCCGGCGAGAACCGTCAGGATGTGGTTGCCCTGGCTTCCGTCGTCCTCGTCCCAGGTGAGCACCACCAGGCACTGGTCGACGGTGCACGCCGGTGAGGCGAGGAGGGCGGGCACGTTGTCCTTGAGCCACGTGTCGCCGGTGGCCACCGAGCAGTCATGCGTGCCGTTGCACACGTTCGGGGTGATCATCGCGTAGTTCGGCGTGGTGGACGCGCTGGTGAGGTCCGCGGCGAGGTTCGTGTAGTTCACCACGTGCGCCTGACAGCGCGCGGGGTCGAGCCGCAGCGAGTTGTAGTACACCGCGGGGTTGTGGCGCGGCACGTAACCACCCGAGCCGGTGAGCTGGCATGGCCTGCTCATCGATTCCTCGTAGCTCTTCCAGGTCAGGCCGGCAGCCTCGATGTTGTCGGCGATGCTGCGCAGGTTGAGGCTGCAGCTCGCCGAGGGGGAGCAGTTGGTGGTGATCGACCCATGGCTGCCACCGAACATGTCGAGGTAGTTCGGCAGCGACGGGTGCATGGTTGCGAAGAAGTTCGTCGCCGTCGCCCAGCTGCGCGCCAGCGAGGTGGTGTACGGCGTGCTCGAGGTGTTCCACACCTGGGTGTAGGCCTTGTTCTCCATGGTGATCACGAACACGTGGCGACGTGACGCACCAACCGGTGTGGCGGTAGGCACCGGTGTCGGGGACGGTGTCGCGACCTTGGTCGCGGTCGCGGTCGGGGTCGCGACCTTGGTCGGGGTCGCGGTCGGGATTGCGGTCGGGCTGGGAGTAGCCGCGGTGGTCGGAGTGGGAGAGGGGCTCGGCGACGGAGTCGAGCCGCCGCAGCTCGGTGCGCGCAGCGTATCTAGGTAGGTTCCCTTGCCCGATGCGCTCTGCCACTGCGTGGCCGATTCGACCGCGGTGCCCTCGAACCACTGGTTGAAGGTGGTGATCAGCTGCCACTGGGCGCCGGAGGCGACCATGTCGCAGACGGCCGTGTTCCAGGCGCCGAGGTCGCGCGGGAGCAGGGGGGCAGCATCGGTCGGCCTCCAGTAGCCGGGGCTGATGGAGGTGCTGAACGTTCCCTGGCGGTCGATCCGGGTGCCCGGCGAGTACTGGTGCCAGCTGTCCGGCTGGGTGGCGCAGGTGCGGTAGCCGGCGAAGACCTGCATCACGACGTAGAAGTCGGCCCGATGCGGCGCGGCGGCCCACCTGCTCAGGGTGGTGCAGCCGTCCCCGGCACCGATGTGCACGAACAGCACCGGCTTGCCGTTGACCTTGAGCCAGGCGGGGTCATCGGTGTAGTTGTCCTCGAGGTAGGTGAGATCCGAGCCGATCTGCGCCGCGGTCGGATCGGACTGACCCTCCCGCTCGTAGTACGCGGTCCAGCTGAAGCTCTTTCCCTGTGCGGCCGAGAGGAGGGCGGGGAATCGGGCGTCGGTCCTGGTCCCGGGTCCCCACCATGACGCGATGCCGGCCTGGATGCCGCCCCACTGCATGGCTGCGACGTGGTTTGCCAGGACGGAGGCGCTCGATGAGTCGTACGTTCCCAGCGACGGGGTGTAGCGCGTGCCATTCGCCCAGCTCTCCGGGTACCACTCGTAGACGAAAGCGGCGCGAATCGGGGCCGCGGCGACCGGAGCGGCTGCGCTCGGGGCGCTGCCCACGTTGGCGCGCACAACCGAGAACGCGGTCAGGCTGGTGGCCACGATCATGACGACCAATGCGCTGACCAGTGCGGAGCGTCGGTCTGGCACCTGGCGCGGGACGCCGGACCGGGCCGGGCCCAGGCGTCGGGGATCCGGGGGCATGCCTCCTGAGGCCCGCATATTGCGTGCCGTGCTGGTCATCGAGGGGGTGATCGGCGAGCCGATCAGGCTCATCGGAGTGCGCATCGACGTCTCCCACAACGTGCGTCGTTCATTGCGTCGTGGTCCGAGTCTGGGACGCGGATGCCCCGTCGACCAGCCGTACATATCGGTGCCCGCGTAGTAACCGGACCGCAAAGTACCGGGGCCGCCGTGCCCATGCAGGCATCGGTCCTATGCGCGCCCGGGCATTCCGTGGTTGACTTCGCAGCGTGGACAGCCGTCTCAGGATCGCCCTGCTCGCGCCGCTGATGGTCTCGGTCCCGCCACAGGCGTACGCCGGCACAGAGCGCGTGATCGCGACTCTCGCGAGCTGCCTCCACGAGCGGGGCCACAACGTCACGCTCTTCGCCAGCGGCGACTCCCAGGTCGACTGCGAGCTGGTGCCGGTGATTCCGCGCGCCGCGTGGAAAGACGGCTTCGTGGGGGATCCGTCACCCCTGATGGAGCTGGTGATGGCCACCGCGTGGCGGCAGCATCGTCGCTTCGACCTCATCCACTCCCACCTCGAGACCGATGCCTTCCTGTTCGCGCGCCACTGTCCGACGCCGGTGGTCAGCACGCTCCACGGCCGCCTGGATGAGCCGGGGATTCCGCTCCTGCTGCGGGAGTTCCGGGACATACCGCTGGTGGCCATCAGCGACAGCCAGGGACGCTGGGCACCGGATGCGAACTGGATGGCGACGATCCATCACGGGCTGCCGCTCGCCGAGATGGTTCACAGCACCTCTGCCGGCGACTACCTGGTCGTGGTCGGCCGCGCGACGCCGGAGAAGGGAATCGCCGAGGCGATCGAGTTCGCGCGCCGCACCAAGCTGCCGCTCAAGGTGGCGGCCAAGGTAAACAATCCCGCCGAGCAGGCATTCTTCGACGAGGTGATCGCGCCGGCGATCGAGGAGGGGACGGTCGAGTTCCTTGGGGAGATCGGCGAGAGCGAGCGAGACCCGCTGCTGGCCGGGGCGCGAGCGACCCTGATGCTCGGTGCCTGGCCGGAGCCGTTCGGCCTGGTCGCGATAGAGTCGATGGCGACCGGCACCCCGGTCATCGCGCGCCGCGCCGGCGCGCTGCCGGAGATCGTGGACCACCTGCGCACCGGTTTCCTGATCGATGACCTGAGGGAAGCTGACCTGGCCCTCGATCTGGCGGCACGCGTCGACCGGGCGGAGGTGCGCCGCCGGACGATCGAGCGGTTCTCGCCGGAGCGGATGACCGATGAGTACGAGAAGGTCTACCGGCGCGTGCTGGAGGGGGCCGCTCGGGGGCGCTGACCCTGGGCTACTCGGTCGGAGCGCCGGGGATGTGGTACGGCATGTCGGCCACGATCGTGTTCGGGCGTCGGAAGAGCCGCAGCTTGAGGCGCAGCGACGTCTGGTTATGGAGCAGGTTCTCCCACCAGTGGCGCGGCACGACCTCGGACAGCACGACCAGGATCGGCCGCGTCGGGTCCTGCTTCTGGAGCGCGTCCATGTAGGCCAGCAGGGGACCGAGCAGGGCCCGATAAGGCGACTCGACCACCACCAGCTCGGTGGTGCCGGCCCAGGCCGGCCAGCGCTCGCGCATCTCGGCCGCCTGCTGGGGGTCGTTGGTGATGTGCACCGCCGTCGCCTGGCGTGAGATGGAGTTCGCGAACGCGATCGCCTGTCGGGCGGGGCGATCCAGTCGGGCGACGGGGACGATGACGATCGGTTCGGCTGCCACCTCGCGACCTTCGGGGATCCGCTCCAGCGCCAGGGCGCGGTCGATAGAGCGGTAGTGGTTGCGGACCGCCAGCATCAGCAGGATCAGCGTCGGCGCCATCACGATCACCAGCCAGGCGCCGGAGGCGAACTTGGTGACCGCAACGATGATCGCGATCACCGCGGTGGTGATCGC
>JALYXZ010000104.1 GCA_030946825.1 Chloroflexota bacterium
GCGCAGGGCACGCACGTCGCGCCGCGCCCCGCGCGGGCGGATCATGCCACGCCGCCACTTACCACACGCTTACCGCCGCGCTACTGGCGGCGCTGGTGGCAGCGCTGGTGGCGGCGCTGGTGGCTGCGCTGGTGCGCAGTCGGCCGGCGGCCGACGCATGGGTCTGGCCGGTTCCCATTCGTCCGACGCCGAGAATGCACGCCAAGCCTGCACCGGTAGGATGCCTGACGTGAAGCTGCATCTCGTCGACGCGACATTCGAACTGTTCCGAGCGTATTTCTCTCGCCCGGCCGAGCGTGGCCCCGATGGGCGCCCGGTGAACGCGGTCCGCGGTCTCGTCGACTCGATGCTCGCCCTGCTCCGTGAAGCCGACGTGACGCACATCGCCGCTGCCACCGACTACGTGATAGAGAGCTGGCGGAACGATCTGTATCCCGGCTACAAGACCAGCGCGGGCATGCCGGCAGACCTGCTCGTCCAGTTCCGCGACGCGGAACGGGCGCTACGCGCGCTGGGCATCACCACCTGGCCGATGGTCGAGGACGAGGCGGACGACGCGATCGCCACCGCCGTCCATCGCTGGGCGGATCTGCCCGATGTCGAGCAGGTCGTGATCTGCAGCGTCGACAAGGACCTGGCCCAGTGCGTCCGCGGACAGCAGGTCGTGCTGCGAGACCGGATACGACGCAAGACCTATGACGAGGAGGGGGTGCTTGCCAAGTTCGGTGTCTCGCCGGCCTCGATCCCCGACTACCTCGCGCTGGTCGGCGACGCCGCGGACGGCTTTCCTGGGCTGCCGGGCTGGGGCGCCAAATCGGCCGCAGTGGTGCTCAGGCGCTTTGGGCACATCGAGGACGTGCCGGACGATCCGCGGGACTGGCACCTCGACGTGCGCAATGCGGGCCGTCTCTCGTCGGTCCTCAACGACGAGCGCCGGCAGGCTCTTCTCTTTCGACGCCTCGCAACCCTGAATGCCGATGCCGCGATCGACACGGATCTGGCTGCCCTCGAGTGGCGCGGCGTTCCGCAGCAGGACTTCGAGGCGCTCTGCCTTCAGCTCGGATTCACCACCGTGCGTGAGCGCGTCTTCCGCTGGCGCTGACCGCCGGGACGGCTAGTACGTTCGGTCGGGTGATCGCGCGGACGCCAGCCACTAGCGTCGGCGACGATGACTCCCAGACCATCGGTGGTGGCGACACTCGCCGCCGTCGCGCTCCTCGCCGCGGCCGCTCCCAACGTCGCCCCGCCGATCGCCGCCGCCAGTTGCAGCGGCTGGGTCTCGGAGCTCACGCCGCCGCCGAGCATCCGGGTCTATCGGGTCGCGACCGGCGCCGTCGAGACGGTCGACTTTCGGAGGTACGTGAAGAACGTGCTGTCGCGGGAGTGGATCGGCTCCTGGAGCGCCGCATCCCTGCAGGCGGGAACGGTGGCGGTCAAGAGCTACGCGTGGTACCAGGTCCTGCACTGGCGGGGATTCACGAATGCCGCCGGCCAGTGCCTCGACGTGCGCGACGACGGCTACGACCAGGTGTACGACCCCTCGGCGCCGACGTGGTCAACCGCGGCGGCGGCGGTCGACGCCACGTGGGCGACCCGCGTCCTGAAAGATGGGCGCCTGTTCCCGACCTACTACAACGCGGGACGGCCCGGAGAGCGCTGCGCGGCGAATGCGAACGGCTGGCGCATGTACCAGTGGGGGACGCAGGCCTGCGGCCTGGATGGTCACGCCGCGAGCGCCATCCTGGCTGCCTACTACTATCCCGGCCTGACCGTCGCCGGTGGCGGGCCGATCGGGTCACCCCCGGCCACGCCCATCGCGACCGGGCGCCCGACACCAACGCCGATCCCGGCGACCACCTCCCGCCCGACACCGACCGCCACGCCCGGGGCATCCGGGCCGCCCCGGCCGAGCCCGACGGCCGTGCCGGCAGCGACACCGCATGCCACCCTTCTGCCAACGCCGAGCCCGACGGCGATGCCAACTCCGCTCCCGGCGCCGGTGGTGGCGCCCTTGCCGGATCAGCAGCTCCCCGGTGGGGGTCAGCTGTCGCTCGCGTCGACCGCCACGCCACCGGCCGCGCCGGCGTCGATTCCCCGGGCCAGCATCGTTTCCGCGGGGCCGGGGGCCGGGGTGGATGCAGCGCCGGCTCGCGCGACGGAGCGGAGCTGGCCGCGTGGCATGGCCGCCCTCCGCATCCTGGCGGGGCTTGACCGTATCGACCGCACTTCATCGGTCTTCGGGCAGATCCTCGGGGATCCGGGAGTGCCGCTCGACGCCCGATTGGTGGCCTTCCGCCAGCTCATCGGGCCTGCCATCGAGCGGCTGCTGGCAGCCATCGCCGCCGACCTGTGACATCCGGAGTGATCGTCCACATTCCCTGAGCGTCCGAAGCCACGCCGTTGCGGCACGTCAATTGCGATGAGCCGCGACATGCTACGAACGATCCGCGACGAGATCGCCGACCTGGTCGGCCTGATCCGCACCGCCGCACTCCTGGCCGTCGTGGGGGCCGTTTACAGGGAGCTGCGCAAGCCGCCGCAGGAGCGCACCTGGGAGGGCCGGCTGTTCGGCGTCGTCCCCTACGACTTCCGACTGCCCACCATCGAGCGCCTAAAGACCGCCTACTGGAACCCGTCGAGCGACCGCGTCCTGACCGATCGGCCGTTGGGCGTTGGGTGGGCGGTCAACGTCCCCGCCCTTCTGAAGCGGGTCGGGGTGATGCAGCAGGTCCGTCGCCGCCGGCGCAGTCAGTCGTCGGCCGCCAGCGGTACCGGGCGCGCCGGCGGAACGAGGAGCGCTTCGGGCTGAGCATCCGCGGCGGCGCGGCGGTCAGACCCACTGCGCCAACCAGAGCCGCTGCCGCGGGTGCCGGCGAGATGCCCGCGCAGACCCATCCGTCGCGCGCCTCTAGAATCCGGGGGTGAGCCTCTCCCTGTTCGACACGCGGCGTCAGGCCGTGCACGCCTTCGAGCCGATCGGCGGCCGACCGATCGGTCTGTACGTGTGCGGCGTGACACCGTACGACACCGGACACCTGGGTCACGCCTTCGCGTTCGTGAGCTTCGACGTCCTGCATCGGTACCTGCGCTATCTCGGGCACGAGGTCACCTACGTTCAGAACCTGACCGATGTGGACGACGACATGCTGCGCCGGGCTCGCGAGCTCGGCGAGGATTATCTCGAGCTCGGGAACCGCCACCTGACCATGTTCCTGACCGAGATGGCGTCGCTCAACTGGCTGCCGCCGGCCCACTATCCGCGGGCCACCCAGCACACCGGGCAGATGCAGTCGGTGATCGC
>JALYXZ010000042.1 GCA_030946825.1 Chloroflexota bacterium
TTCTCGCGGCGGTCATCGGCCAGGCGTTCGGGGCTGTTGCCACCCGGCGCGTGCTACGCGAGCCGATCAGCGGCGCGCTGCGCGGTGCAGCTCGGGAGCTGGTGCGGCGGCCGGCGGCACTGGTCGCCACCGCGCTGGCGACCCTTGGCCTGTACCTGGCCATGCTGGCTGCCTCGGCGTTGCTGCTGCACATGCTCTGGGCACCGATCGCCCGCTCGCTGTCCGTCGCGCGTCTCGGCACCCCGGCGACGCCGTTTCTGCTGGTAGGCTTCGTGGCGATCTGGCTGTGCCTGCTGCTGGCATCCGGGGCGCTGCACGCGTGGACCTCGGGATGGTGGTCCGCGGAGCTGAACCGCGACGCCGCCGATGGCCCAGGAGTCCGTTCCGACCACAATCGACGCGCGGAGGAAATGCCGTGACCGGACACGCCGCGACCAGTGCCGTCAGCGAAATCGATGGGCTCGAGCTCGTCCATCGTGGCAAGGTGCGCGACACATACACCGTCGACCATGATCGCCTGCTGATGGTGGCCAGCGATCGACTGTCGGCCTTCGACGTCGTCTTCCCGCAGCCGATCCCGGACAAGGGAGCGGTGCTGAATCGGCTCTCGGCGTGGTGGTTCGAGCGCCTGGCGTCGCTGGGCCCCACCCACTTCGAGTCCATCCGCGCCGCTGACCTGCCCGAGCCGGCGCGACGGCCGGAGCTGATCGGGCGCTCGATGCTGGTCCGGCGCGCGGAACGCATCGACGCGGAGTGCATCGTTCGCGGCTACCTGGCTGGATCGGGCTGGACCGACTACCTTCGGACCGGGGTCGTGGGCGGCCACCGGCTGCCCCCGGGCCTGCGCGAGGCGGATCGCCTGCCGGAGCCGATCTTCACGCCGTCGACCAAGGCCGATGTCGGCCATGACGAGACGATCACGCGTGACTCGCTGGCCGAGATGGTCGGCGGCGAGGTGGCGGCAGAGCTCGAGCAGCGATCGATCGCGCTCTATCGGGCCGGCGCGGCGATTGCCGAGGCGGTGGGCCTGGTGCTGGCCGACACCAAGTTCGAGTTCGGTTGGATCGACGGCAGGATCGCCCTGATCGACGAGGTGCTGACCCCCGATTCGAGCCGCTTCTGGGATGCGGACCGCTACCAGCCCGGAGCGAGCCCACCCTCCTATGACAAGCAGTACGTGCGCGACTTCGTGACCGCCGCTGGCTGGAACCGGGAGCCGCCGGCCCCCGAGCTGCCGGACGAGGTGATCGCGGGCACCCGAGATCGCTATCTGCTGGCTTACGAGCGACTGACCGGGACCGCCTGGCGCCCCGCCGAGGGGTCCGCGTAGTGCGCTGGCTTGCCGACGTCCACGTCGCGCTGCGCCCCGGGATCGCAGACCCCGAGGGACAGACGATCGCCGGCGGGCTCCGGGCCCTCGGCCACCTGACGGTCGACGAGGTGCGAGCCGGGAAGCTGCTGCGGATCCGCTTCGAGGCAGCCGACGCCGCGGCCGCGGAGGCGGCGGTCAGGGACATGGTGCAGCGCCTGCTCGCCAACCCGGTGATGGAGGACGCGTGGTGGGAGGTGCGGTCGGATGTCGCCGCTCCCGTGCCGGAGCCCATCGGGTGACGACGCCCCGCGTGGCGGTGGTCGTCTTTCCCGGGACCTGGAGTGACAGAGACTTCCTGGACGTCGCCGATTCGCTTGGCTGGGCGGCGCGCGCGGTCTGGCACACGGAGACGACGCTCGACTCGGTTGATGCCGTGGCGCTGCCCGGCGGATTCGCCCACGGCGACCACCTGCGGGCGGGCGCGATCGCGCGCTTCTCCCCGGTGATGCGTGCCGTGAGCGACTTTGCCGCCCAGGGCGGCCCGGTCATCGGCTCGTGCAACGGCTTCCAGATCCTGACCGAGGCGGGGCTGCTGCCGGGAGCGCTCCTGCGCAACGACCACCTCGAGTTCCGCTGTGCATGGCAGTGGCTGCGGGTCGACGCGGCGACGGGGCCCTTCCTGGGGACGATGCGCGCCGCGGACCTGATAAGGCTGCCGATCTCGCACGGCGAGGGCCGCTACTACGCGGACGAGGCGACGCTCGACGAGCTGGAGGACAGCGGGCGGGTGGTCCTGCGCTACACCGATGCCGATGGCCGGGCGGTTGCCGAGGCGAACCCGAATGGCTCGATGCGCAGCATCGCGGGGATCGTCAACGAGCGGGGCAACATCCTGGGACTGATGCCGCACCCGGAGCGTGCGGCCGACCCGGAGACCGGCGGCACCGATGGCCTGGCGTTCTTCCGCGCCCTGGACGCGTGGCTCGCAAGGCAGCCGGCGAGGGCTGAGCGTCGGCTATGATGCCCGCCACCGGGCCCGGCGGCAGCGAGAGGGTGTGAGCTCGATGGACCACGAGGAGCGGGATCCCGGCCAGCCGGTCGATCCCAACGCACCGGCCACCGAGCCGGTTCGCGACCCGACCCAATCGGATGGCGAGGTGCCGCCTGCAGAGGCAGAGCTCGCGCCCGCGGAGGCGCAGCTGCCGCCCCGCGAGACTCCGCCCCCTGCCGAAGCGGAGGCGTTCGATGCACCACGGGGCGCCGCCGCGGCCGAGCGCGCCACCGAGGCCGAGACCGCCGCGCACGCGGTGCCGGCAACCGGCGTGGGCGAGAGCACGCTATGTCCGCGCTGTGGTACCGAGAACCGACCCGGTCTGGCATTCTGCCGCAACTGCGGCCAGCGATTGATTGCCGCCGGCGTGGCGGCCACCCTGGAGCGACCGGCCACGCCTGATGGGACGGTCGCCTGTCCCCGGTGTGGGACGCACAATCGAGCCGGAGTCACCTTCTGCCAGAACTGCGGCGCCAACCTGCGCGCCGCGCAGGGCGCCCCGACTGGCTACGTGCCCCCGGCCGTGGTGGAGCACGAAGAGGCGGGCGAGACCGTGCGCCGCGGCGGGGCGATCCTGGGACCGGTGGTGCTGCTCATCGGTGCGATCGGGATCGCGGCCGCCTGGCTGCTGCCGTTCGCCTTCGGCTCCACCTCGCTGTACGAGCGGGCGGCCGGCCCGGGCGGATACGGACCGGCTTTCTGGAGCGGTCTCTCGGCGGCAGCGGGCGTCACGGACAAGCTGTACCTGGCCCTCGGGGCGGCGGCACCGGTCCTGGTGGCGCTGCTCCTGGTGCTGGTGATTGCCGGTCTCTTCCGCGCGGCAGCGGCGCCGCTCCAGCTCACCGGCCTGCTGGTGGTCCTGGTCTGGGCGCTTGGCCTGGCCGCGCTCTTCGTGGTGGTCGAGCTGCTCGGGGGGCCGAGCGCCAGCGTCAGTGACCGGCTGCGCGCCCTGTCGCCCGGGGGCATCATCTTCTTCCTCGCCTCGCTGATCCTGATCATCGGCGTGGCCACCCGGCTGGCGCGGAGCTGAGCCGATGACGCATTTCTGCGCGAACTGCGGCACCGAGGTCGAGGAGGACGCCCGCTTCTGCCCGGCCTGCGGCGAGCCGATCGAGACTGACGCTGCGAGCGAGCTTCCGCCCGCCCCCGGCTGGCCAGATCCCACGGCGGAGCAGCCGCTGGCCGATGCGCCTCCGCAGATTCCTCCCACCGATCCCGAGCCGACCGATCCCGAGCCGGCCGCGGCAGCGGGATCTGGCGACGGGCCAGCACCGGTCGAGCCGGTCCAGGCCACCGACGTGGGACCGGTGGCCCCGATGACGCCGCCCGCGGCTGCCCGCGCCCCGGTCCGGCCGCGCGCCGGGGCCCAGGGGGTGACCTGGCCGGTGACCCTCTCCGGCTGGCTGATCGGTGTCGGAGCGATCCTGGCGGTGCTGGCCCTGTTCCTGCCGTGGGTCGCATTCGCCGAGCGCTACACCGCCGGTTGGGGCCTGGCGAGTGGCGTCAACATCCTGCTCCTGCTCCTGCTGCTGGGAGTGGCGGCGACGGTCTTCTTTGCGACGCTGGTGCCGCGTGTCCCGCACCTCAGCCTGGCGATCCTCGGCGTGGCGCTGGTCGGGTTCGGTATCGGGCTTGACCGGCTGTCGATCGGCGCCGCCGCATTCGGTGCAGTGCTGTTCGCGCTCGCCATGCTGGCGGTATCGGTCGGTGCGCTCCTGCCGGAGACCGGACACGATCGCCCGCTCGGGGGGCCGCAGGCCTGATCCTCGCTCCTCCGATCGAGCTCCACGGCCTCTCCGGGGCGGAGCTGGCCTCGATCCGCGAGCTGCTCGGCCGCGAGCCGAACGAAGTCGAGCTCGGGATGTTCGGCGCGATGTGGAGCGAGCACTGCGCCTACAAGCACTCGCGACCGCTGCTCGCCACGCTTCCCAGCCAGGGCGAACGGGTCGTGGTCGGGCCCGGCGAGAATGCCGGAGCGCTCGACATCGGCGACGGGCTCGCCGTCGTCTTCAAGGTCGAGTCGCACAACCACCCGAGCGCCGTCGAGCCATACCAAGGCGCCGCCACCGGGGTCGGCGGCATCATCCGGGACATCTTCACCATGGGCGCCCGTCCGATCGCGCTGCTCAACTCGCTTCGCTTCGGGCCGCTCGACTCCGAGGACGACCCGACCGGCGGGACCGATGACGCGGCTGCGGCGCGCAATCGGTACCTCTTCGGCGGGGTGGTGGCCGGGATCGCCGGCTACGGCAACTGTATCGGGATCCCCGATGTCGGCGGCGAGCTCGCCTTCGATCCGGGGTACAGCGGCAACCCCCTGGTGAACGCGATGTGCGTCGGGATCGTCAGTCAGCACCAGATCACGCTCGCCCGCGCCGCGGGGGTCGGCAACACGCTGCTGCTGGTCGGAGCGCCGACGGGGCGGGACGGGATCCAGGGCGCCTCGTTCGCCTCCGCCGCGCTCGGCGAGGACCGCGACCGGCAGCGCCCGGCGGTGCAGGTCGGGAATCCCTTCCTCGAGAAGCTGCTGATGGAGGCTTGCCTCGAGCTGTCCGGCTCGGAGGCGGTGGTCGGCATGCAGGATCTCGGGGCCGCGGGCCTCACCTGTGCGCTTGCCGAGCTCGCCTCGCGCGGCGGGATGGGAGTCGAGGTGAACCTCGACCGGGTGCCGTGCCGCGAGATTGGGCTGACACCCTACGAGCTCCTCCTCTCCGAGTCCCAGGAGCGGATGCTGATCGTGGTCCGCGCCGGCCGGGAGCCGGAAGTGCAGGCCGTGTTTGCCCGGTTCGACCTGCAGGCGGTGCCGATCGGATCGGTCATCGCCGAGCCGGTGGTGCGTTGCCGAGCGGGTGGTGAGCTCGCCTGCAGCCTCCCGGCGCGGGCGCTGACCGACGAGGCGCCACGCTACGTTCCGGACGCCGTGCCACCTCCCGACCTGGAGCTGCGCCGTTCGATGGACCTCCGGCCGCTGGCCGCCCTGCCGCCGGACGAGGAGACGCTGCTCGCGCTGCTCGGCGCGCCGAACGTCCGCAGCCGGCGGCCGATCTGGCAGCGATACGATCACATGAACGGGACGCGGACGATGGTGCCGCCCGGCAGCGGCGACGCAGCCGTGCTGCGAATCAAGGGCACCGCGCGCGCGCTGGCGCTCAGCCTCGACGGGCCGGGAAGGCTCGGCGCGCTAGATCCGCGGCTGGCGGCGGCCTCCGCGGTCCTGGAAGGGGCACTCAACGTCGCCTGCAGCGGGGCGGAGCCGATCGGGATCACGAACTGCCTCAACTTCGGGTCGCCGGAGACGACGCGCGGTTATTGGGAGCTGCGCGAGGCGGTGGCCGGCATGTCGGAGGCCTGTATCGCCCTCGGCATCCCGATCGTGTCGGGCAACGTGAGCCTCTACAACGAGACGCCCGACGGGCCGATCCTGCCCACACCGGTGATCGGCAGCGTCGGATTGCTGGAGCATCGCTCGGCGCTGCTGCGCATGGGCTGGACCGATGGAGACGATATCTGGCTGGTTGGGGAGCCGGGTGAGGACGTCGCCGCGCTCGCCGGCTCGGAGCTGGCCTGGAGTCGTGGGTTCCGAGGCGGCGCGCCCGGCCTCGACATCCCGGCCGCCGTGCGCATCATCCGTCTGGTGCCGCAGCTCGCGCGCGCGGGCCTGGTCCGCGGGGCGCATGACCTGTCGATCGGCGGCCTTGGGGTCGCTCTGGCGCGCATGGCGATCACCTCCGACGCGGGAGCGACGGTCGCGCGGCCGGGATCCCGCGAGGCACCGACCGCCGCCCTGTTCGGTGAATCGGTCGGGCGTGTGCTGCTCAGCGCCTCACCGCGACGTGCGGCCGATCTGGAGGCCGCTGCGCGCGATGCGGGGGTGGAGGCGTCACGCATCGGCTCGGCGGGGGGACCGGCCCTGCGGATCGAGGTTGGGGGAGTGGAGCTGGCGGTTGGGCTCGATTCGCTTCGGAGCGCCTACGAGCAGCCCTTCTGAACGCTGGGCGCTCCCGGGCGGTCGGGCCGACGCGTGTCAGCCCGACCCCCAGCTTCCGCCCGGGATTTCATCCGGCCGCCTCCATCGCATGTCGCCGCCGAGGGTCGCGGCCGCGCGCTCGGGCGGCCTGCGCATCGGTGACGGCCTCTGCAGGCGCCGGTGCCTCGTCTCCGTCGGGGTCGGTCCGCGCCCCTCGCCCCGAATCCTGCTCGGCGAGTGCCAGTGCTGCGGCCTCGGCGTCGATGCGCTCCGGGCCGACTCGGGCGCGGTCGTGGAGCCGACGGACCTGCTGCAGGCCATCGGGAGGGACCGCCTCCGCGTAGATCGCGCAGAACAGTTCGACCACCGCGGGATCGAATTGGCTGCCGGCATGGTGGCGCAGCTCCGCGAGCGCCCGCTCGTGGCTCAGCGCGCGCTTGTACGGTCGCTCGTGGACCATGGCGTGATAGGCGTCGGCGACGGCCACGATCCGCGCGCCGAGCGGGATCTCGTTGCCCTTCAGCCCGTGCGGATAGCCGGTCCCGTTGAACCGCTCGTGATGATGCAGGACGACGGGGATCGCCTCGCGGAGGCTGGACGCATGCTCCAGGATGACCTGCCCGATTCTCGGGTGCTCCCCGACCGTCTGCCACTCCTTGTCGGACAGGGTGCCCGGCTTGTCGAGGATCTCCGCCGGCACGGCAAGCTGGCCGAGGTCGTGGAGCAGGCTGGCGATCCGAACTCGCTCGACCTCCTCGTTTGGCAGCCCGAGCTCGAGCGCCATGCCGGTCGCCAGCGAGGCGATCATGTCCGAGGGCCGGCCCCGATGCGTCGGCTGGGGCGCGAGGACCGATGCGAGCGCTTCGGTCGCGGTCACGCTCGCCCACTGGCCGATGGCCGACGCCGCCGATCGCCGGTCGGCCGAGATCGGGGCGCGGCGTACCGGGCCCTCTTCGTCGACGTCACGGAGGAGATACGTCCGGTTGCGTCCCAGCGATTTGGCGGCGTACATCGCCGCGTCGGCCTCGTCGACCAGCCGATCGGGCTGCAGCTCGCTGCCGCGCCCCCCGGCAATGCCGATGCTGATCGTGGCCTGCGTGGTCTGCTCGCCGGGGATGTGCAGTGGCGTCTCCATCACCAGGGTCCGCAGCTGCTCCGCGAGATCGACCGCCTCCTCGGGGCTCGTCTCGGGCAGGATCAGCATGAACTCCTCTCCTCCGTAGCGACCACACATGTCGCTGGCGCGAATGCTGTCCGCCACCAGGCGGGCCACCTGCCGAAGCACCGCGTCCCCCGAGTTGTGGCCGTAGGTGTCATTGATCGTCTTGAAGCGATCGATGTCGAAGAAGGCGACCGACAGCCACTTCTGGTGTCGGCCGGCGCGCTCAACCTCGGCGGCCAGGCTGGTGAGCAGCGTCTCGCGGTTCGCGATGCCGGTCAGGCGGTCGTACGTCGCGCGCGCCTCGATCTGCAGGAACGCGCCGGTCGCCGCATTGAAGGCGCGGGCCAGGCGACGCTCGGCCGGGATTCCCGATTCGCGGAGGTGTGGCGGATCGGCGGCATCGATCGTGGCCTCCAGGTCGGTGGCCACCCGGTTCAGGCGCCAGCCGAAATATGCCCAGGCCATCAGCGCCATGGTCGCCATGCCCGCCACGCTGGCCAGCACCACGATCCAGATCAGGACCATTCGCTCAGCATGCGGCGCACCGGCGATCAGCGCGGCCGCCAGGCTGGCGCACACGGCGATGACCGCCGGCGCAGTGAATCCGAACGCCCTGACGAGTCTGAGCAAGAGGCCTCCGCGGTGGGTGACCGTGCGGTGGATCGGTGGCATCAGCATGGCGGCCGGATCCCCGGCGACGCCATCACCCGATCGTCACGGCGCGGCGAGCGGCCCGGTGCGTCGGCGCGCCGGCACCCCGGGGTGGGGTGCGGTGCAGTACTCGACCGGGACCATCGGCGTCCTCGACGCGCGTCGGCAGCCAGCGGCGACTATGATCCGCGGGTGCCTCGTCGCCGCGTCGAATGCTGACCGAATCGGGGACCGGCCCGGGCCTGGCGCCGTCGGGTGAGCTGCCTGTCTATGAACCCCACGGGCCTCGCGAGGAGTGCGGGGTGCTGGGGATCTACGCGCCCGACGCGCCCGTGGTCCGGCTCGCTCACGTTGGCCTCCATGCGCTGCAGCATCGCGGCCAGGAGTCGGCCGGCATCGCCGCCAGCGACGGACACCAGCTGCGTCTCCACAAGCGCCTGGGCCTCGTCAGTCAGGTCTTTGACGAGGAGACGATCGGGGGCCTCGAGGCGAACGAGCCTGGCGGCCGCGGTCCGGCGCGGATCGCCATCGGTCACACGCGCTACAGCACGACCGGATCGAACACGCTCCCCAACGTCCAGCCGGTGTACGCGCACAGCGACCTCGGCGAGCTGATGCTCGGCCACAACGGGAACGTGGTGAACGCTGCGTCGTTGCGCGACGAGCTGGGCGAGCAGGGCGTGGAGTTCACGACGGCCAGCGACACGGAGGTGCTCGCCAAGTTCATCGCCCATGCCCCCGGCCGCAGCTGGGCGCCACGTATCGAGCAGGCGTTTCGCAGGGCGACCGGCGCCTCGACCTTCACGATGCTGACCGCGACCTCGCTGATCGCTGCCCGCGATCCGATCGGGTTCCGGCCGCTGGTGCTCGGGCGGTTCGGCGGGCGGGGCGGATGGGCGGTCGCCAGTGAGAGCGTCGCCCTCGACGCGATGGGCGCCACGTTCGTCCGCGACGTCGACGCTGGGGAGATCCTGACCATCGACGCCGAAGGGGTGCATTCGCATCGGTGCCAGCCAGGCGTCGACCGGGAGCGATTGTGCCTCTTCGAGTTCGTCTACCTCGCCCGTCCCGACAGCGTGATGGACGGGCGGCTGCTGTACGAGGCGCGCCTGGCCATGGGCCGCCGCCTCGCGATCGAGCATCCTGCCGAGGCGGATCTGGTGATGCCGGTTCCCGATTCGGCGATCCCGGCCGCCATCGGCTACGCCGAGCAGGCACAGCTGCCGTATCGCGAAGGGCTGATCAAGAGCCGATACGTGGGCCGCACCTTCATCCAACCGCTGCAGAGCTCGCGCGAGGAGGCGGTTCGCATGAAGTTCAACCCTCTGCCCGAGATCCTGCGCGACCGCCGGGTGGTGGTGGTCGACGACTCGATCGTGCGCGGCACCACGACCGGACCGATCGTCGCCATGCTGCGGCGTGCCGGCGCGCGCGAGGTCCACGTCCGAATCCACTCGCCGCAGATGCGCTACCCGTGCTACATGGGAGTCGACACCGGGCGTCGCTCGGAGCTGATTGCGGCGTCGCACACCACCGAGCAGATCCGGCGACGGATCGGCGCCGACTCGCTCGGCTACCTGTCCCAGCGGGGCCTGCTGGAGGCGGTCGGGGGCCGTACCGACGCACGCTGCACGGCCTGCTTCGACGGACGGTATCCCACCGACGTGCCGCTCGACATCGACAAGTTCGCGCTGGAGCGCGGCTGACGATCGTGACCGGCAGCTACCGCCAGGCGGGCGTCGACATCGACGAGGGGAAGCGAGCGGTCGACCTGGTGGCCCGCGCCGCCTCAGCCACCGTCACGCCGTCGGTTGTGGGCAGCATCGGCGGCTTCGCTAGCCTCTTCGCGTTCGACGTCGCCGCGTACCCCGATCCGGTCTTGGTCGCCAGCACGGACGGGGTCGGAACCAAGCTCAAGCTGGCGATCGCGCTGGGGCGCCACGCGGGTATCGGGGTCGACCTGGTCAACCATTGCATCAACGACATCGCGGTCCACGGCGCCGATCCGCTCTTCTTCCTCGACTACGTGGCCGTCGGGCGCCTCCGCGCCGAGCTCGTGGCGGAGGTGGTGGGCGGTATGGCACAGGCCTGCATCGCTGCCGGGATTGCCCTGGTGGGTGGCGAGACCGCGGAGCTGCCCGACGTGTACCGCAACGGCGACTACGACCTCGCCGGCTTCATCGTGGGCGTCGCGGCCCGCAAGCGGGTGATCGATGGCTCGGCTGTCCAGGCCGGGGACGTGCTGCTGGGCATCCCATCGAGCGGGTTGCACACCAACGGCTACTCGCTCGCCCGCCGGATCCTGGGCGAGGGCGGCTGGGCGCGGAGCGCGCCGGGTATCTCCGGAACGATCGGGGATGCCCTGCTCGCCCCGCATCGGTCCTACCTGTCGGAGATCCGCGCGCTGCGCAACCGGCTGGATGCAGCTGGCGGCGCGCTGCTGGCACTTGCCCACCTGACCGGCGGCGGCTGGGTCGAGAATATCCCCCGCACGCTTCCCGACGGCCTCGGCGTCGAGGTCGAGACCGGGTCGTGGAGCGTGCCCCCGATCTTCAGCCTGATTCAGCAGCGTGGTGACATCCCCGATGCCGAGATGGTGCGCACCTTCAATCTGGGGATCGGGCTGACCGCGGTGGTGCGCGCCGATCTGGAACAGGAGGCACTCTCCGCCGTGCCCGATGCGGTCCGAGTCGGACGCGTGGTGCGCGCGACGGCCGACCAGCCAAGGGTGGTCTTCTGCTGATCGCCGCGCCGGCACCGATGCGGCTCGGCGTCCTGGTCTCCGGCCGCGGCTCGAACCTGGGCGCGGTGCTCGACGCGGCGGCGCGCGGCGAGCTGCCGGGGGTGGAGGCGGTGATCGTCATCTCCAATCGCCCCGGGGTGCCGGCGCTGAAGATCGCGGAGCGCCACGGCGTCCCGGTGGTCGTGCTGGCTCGTCGCGACTTCGCAGCCCCCGAGGCACGCGACGCGGCGATCGGTGCGCGCCTGCGGCTGGCGGGCGTGGACGTGGCGCTCCTCGCCGGCTACGACCAGGTCCTGCGGCCAACCTACTTCGCGGCGTTCGACGGCATGACGCTCAACATCCACCCCTCGCTGCTGCCCGCGCACGGAGGAGCGGGGATGATCGGCATGGCGGTCCACTGCTCGGTGCTCGCCGCGGGCGACCGCGAGACAGGGGTGACGGTCCACGCCGTCACCGCCGAGCTCGACGCCGGCCCCCCACGGCTCCAGGCCCGCGTCCCGGTCCACCCCGACGACAGCCCCGAGACGCTCGCCGCGCGCGTCCTCGAGGTCGAGCATCGCGTCGTGGTCGAAGCGATCGCCGCCCTGGCAGCCGAGCGGGAGCGGGGCCCGTCGTCTGCTAGGATGGCCGTCGCGCCGGAATCGGTGCCGCCCGACGCCGCCGCCCACGAGTAACCCGAAGAGAGGCACTGATCCATGCCGTCAGGCCTGCCGGATCCCGGCAAGATCTGGAACGACTTCGTCGGTAACCCTGTCGTCCAGCTGGCCGGGCAGCTCATCGTCCTGTACGTGGTGCTGCTCTGGTTGGGCACCGCCTATTGGGCGTTCCGCGACATGCAGGCGCGAACCGAGAACCCGATCCTGCCCTATTTCGCAGCCGCCCTGATCATCTTCTTCACGCCGCTGCTGTTCCTGTTCGCGGTGGTCCTGTATCTCATCGTGCGGCCCCGTGAGACCCTCGCCGAGGTCTACGAGCGCTCGCTCGCGGAGGAATCGCTGCTGGCCGAGGTGGAGCGCAACGAGGTGTGCCCGGTCTGCCGCGAGCGGGTGCAGAACGACTGGTTGGTGTGTCCGAACTGCCGCACGCGCCTGCACCGGGTCTGCCCCTCCTGCAACCGCCTCGCCGAGCCCGAATGGCCGCTGTGTGCCTATTGCGGGCGGGAGCTCGATCGCCCGGAGCGCCCCTCCCGCGTCGCGGCCGCGGCGGCCGGCACGAAGGGATCGGGAGCTCGCGGTGACCGCGCCGCGGACACCACTCCGGAGCGCAAGCTGCGAGGCGTGACGAACACCTGATCCCTCGCGCGGCGGAGACGCCACCGGCAGCCCAGCCATCCCCGACGCCTGCGGCGGCCGACGCCGCGGAACGAGCGGTCCTGCGTCGTCACCGGGTCCTGCAGCTCATCTCCATCGCGCTCATCGGCCTCGGCGCGGGATCGGTGCTGGCGGTCGCCGCGACGGCCGCGCTCGCACCGGAGCCGAGGGCGGTGGACGCGATGGCGAGGCTGCTGCTGTTGCTCGCGGGCGTCGTCCTGCTGGTCGTCGGGCTGGTGCTCAACGCGGTCCGATCGGTGGTCGTTCGCGTAGCGCTGCCGCCAACTCGTTACCGCGGCCCATCGATCGTGGTCCTCGTGCTGCTGGCGGTGGTCATCTCCACCGTGGCCACACTGCCGTTTGCCGGCGATGCGCTGCTCCTGCTCGGACGCGGAACGGGCGGCAGCGGAACGGGCGGCAGCGGACCGGGCGGCAGCGGAGCCAGCGGTCAGATGAGCCTGCTCGGCTCGATCGTGCTGCTCACCTCGGTCCAGTTCGGCTTGCTGGTGGTGGCGGCCGGGTTCGTCGCCGGACCGCATGCATTGGCCGGGCTGCGCCTCGTGCCGCGGCGCCGGACGCTGCGGGCGATCATGATCGGCGTCGGGCTCGGCATCCCGGCCTGGTTCGGCGGGACGCTGCTCACCATCATCGCCACCCTGCTTCTGCGACTGGTCGGCATTCAGCCGATGCCGCAGACCGCTGAGCAGGCGATCGGGGTGATCGATCCGGTGGTCATCGGCATCACCTTCGTGCTCGTCGCGCCGATCGCCGAGGAGATCTTCTTCCGCGGGATCGCCTTCAACGCCTGGGAGCGAGAGTACGGTGCCCGACGGGCGCTCATCGGCTCCGCTCTCCTGTTCGCGCTGGTGCATGCCTCGCTCGTCGCCTTCCTGCCGATCTTCGGCCTGGGCCTGGTCCTGGCACTGGTATACCGCCGCACCCGGAACCTGGCCGCGCCGATCGCACTGCACGCCACCTTCAACGCGATCGCGGTGGCACTCGCCCTGTTGGCGCGGTTCGGGGTCTTCCGACTCCCGACCTAAGGGTCCGGTAAGCAGCCGGAGATCGGGGGACGCCTAGTCTCCGCCGCATGTCCGCCGAACCGACGTCCATCGCCACCGGCCCCCGGGATCGACCGGGATCGTTGACCGCGCCTGGCTCGGCGCAGCCCCATCTGCCCGATGCAGGGCGGGCGGCATCGGACGCCGAGCTCTTGGAGCGCCTGATCGGCGGCCGTGACGGGCCGCTGGCCTCCCGGCTGGCACTGCATCGGTTCGGCGGTCTCGCCGCGCTCGCTGCGGCCTCCCCGCACGAGCTCGGCATGCTGCCGGGCGTCGGTCCCCGCGGCCGGGACCGTCTGGCGGCTGCCTTCGAGCTCGGCAGGCGGGCGGTCGCCTTCTGGCCGGACCGCAGCTGGCGAGTCGGGGCGCCCGGAGACCTGGCCGAGCGCCTGCTGCCGGAGATGGGCCATCTCGATCGCGAGGAGCTGCGCGTCTGCCTGCTGACCACCAAGAACGCGGTCATCTCGGTGATCACCGTGTACGTCGGCAACGTGGCGGGCTCAAGCGTTCGCGTCGGCGAGGTGTTCCGGGACGCGGTCCGGCGTCAGGCGCCGTCGCTCGTCGTGGTCCACAACCATCCATCGGGCGACCCGACGCCATCGGCCGAGGACCTGCGCCTGACCCGCGAGCTCGCGCAGGCCGGGCGGCTGCTCGACGTCGATCTGCTCGACCACCTGGTGATCGGGCATGGGCGCTGGGTCTCGCTGCGCGCGCTCGGTGCCCTGCTGTGAGCCGCGAAGAGCCGCGAAGAGCCGCGATGATCAGGCGACGATCTTGTAGATCGCCCCCGTGTTGGCGTTTGCGACGTACAGCTCGCCCGACTCGTCAACGCCGAACGACGCGAGTCCGGGCTCGGCCTGGAGTAATTGCCGGGGCGTCACCGCTCCTTCGTCGACCTGCAGGCCGAAGACGCGGCCGCTGCAGTAGTCGGCGAAGAGATAGACGCCGTCGAGCGCCGGCTGGCCATGGCCCCGATAGACGTAGCCGCCGGTGATCACGCAGCCGAGGTCGTGGCCGTACTCCGCGATGGGTGCCACGTAGCGCGCGGCATCGCAGCCCGACTGCGTCAAGCAGTGGCGCCCCTCCATCGCCGGCCAGCCGTAGTTCGCGCCGCCCGGCGCATCCCCGGGCTGGCGGTCGATCTCCTCCCACGCGCTCTGGCCGACATCGGCGATGTACAGGTCACCGGAGGGCGGGTCGAAGCTGAAGCGCCATGGGTTGCGCAGGCCGTAGGCCCAGACCTCGGGAGCGCCGCCACCCCGCGCGAAGGGGTTCGAGGCGGGAATCGCGTAGGCGCGTCCGGCGCTCGGGGCGGAGTTCACGTCGATGCGCAGGATCTTCCCGAGCAGCGTCCCGGTGTCCTGTGCGCTGCGGGACGGGTCGCCGACCGCGACGTACAGGTACCCGTCCGGCCCGAATCCCAGCTGGCCTCCGTTGTGGTTGGAGAACTGGGAATGCTCGATGGTCAGCAGCACGCGCTCCGACGAGGGGTCGAGGTGCCGGCCGTCGGCAGAGGCGCGGAACTCGGCGACCACGATGTTCCCGTCAGGCCGCCGCGTGTAGTCGACGAAGAGCCGGCGGTTGGCCGCGAACTGCGGATGGAAGGCGAGTCCCAGGAGGCCGCGTTCGGCGCCGGTCAACACCCGATCGCGGAGGTCCCCAAAGAGATCGCCTTGCGGCGACCCGCCGCGCCCGAGGACCCGGATCGTCCCGGCCTGCTCGTTGACGAACATGCGCCCGCTGCTGTCCGCGGCGTTGGTGATCCCGATCGGGGCGTGCAGGCCGGTCGCCACCGGCTGGAAACGAACGGCGGCCGGCCCGCCAGCAGCCCCTTCGTCGCTCGGGGCGCCGGACACGCTCATCCCGCTCGGCCCGGCTGAACCGGAGGCGGCCGGCTGGCAGGCTGCGAGTAGCGCCGCAAGCCCGAGTCCGATCGGCAGCCGGAGCGTGGGCGAGGACGGCATCGACGACCGGGCGGTCATGGTTCGTCCCAAGCCTAGCCTGCCGGCCCGCCAGGCGTCCGTCAGGCGCCCGTCACTCATCCGGCGGTCCCCGCGGGAGCCTGCACCGAGGTGGAGAGCGACGGGCGGCGGAACGCGTTGCGCGCCGCACATGGGGCGGCTCGATCTTGCTAGGGTTGGAGACGAGAGATGACCACCACACGAGCCAGCATCAAGCGGGCAGCGCTGCCCGAGCCGGACCGCGACGCGGAGCTGCCAGCCGAGGCGGTCGGGACGCGCCGCTCGATCATCATCGAGCGCGTCGAGCCCGAGCTCGACGGGGGACGGCATCCGGTGAAGCGGGTCGTCGGTGACCAGCTGGTGGTCAGCGCCGATATCTTCGCCGACGGCCACGACCTGCTCCAGGCAGCGCTGCTGATGCGTGCCGATGACGAAGTCGAGTGGCGCGAGTCCCCGATGCGGCTCGTCGAGAACGACCGATGGGCCGGCGCGGCGGAGCTCACTCGCAACCGATGGCACCGGTACACCATCGAGGCCTGGCGCGACGGATTCGGATCGTGGCGCGAAGGGCTACGCAAGAAGGTGGAGGCCGGCATCGATGTGGCGGCCGAGCTCGAGGAAGGACGCCTCCTGCTCGAGGCCGGGCTGGGGCGGGCTGCGGAGCCCGACGCGACGTTCATCGCCGAGCGCCTGCAGAGGCTGGGCCGGGCGAGGAGCGACGGATCGCGGGTCGAGGTCCTCACCGGAGACGAGCTGCTGGCCGCTATGCGCCGCAACCCGGACCGCCGGGCCGCATCACGCTACGCTGAGCGCGAGCTGGTGGTCGATCGCCAACAGGCCCGCTACGCCGCGTGGTACGAGCTCTTCCCACGGTCGCAGGGACGGCGCCCGGGCGAGCCGACCACCTTCCGGGAGGCGGAGTGGCGGCTGCCCGGCATCGCCGCGATGGGCTTCAGCGTGGTCTACGTGCCGCCCATCCATCCGATCGGGATCACCAATCGCAAGGGCCGCAACAACACGCTGCGTGCGAAGCCTGGCGATCCGGGCAGCCCGTACGCCATCGGCTCGGTGGATGGCGGCCACACCGAGGTTGCGTCGGAGCTGGGCGGCCTGGAGGAGCTGCTCCACTTCCGTGAGGCGGTGGAGCGCCACGGAATGGAGCTCGCGCTGGACCTGGCGATCCAGGCATCCCCGGACCATCCGTGGGTGCGGCAGCACCCCGCATGGTTCCGGCATGCCCCGGACGGGAGCATCAAGTACGGGGAGAACCCGCCCAAGCGCTACGAGGACATCTACCCCTTCGACTTCCACGCGGACGACCCAGAGGAGCGGGAGGCCCAGTGGCATGCGTGGCGGGACGTGGTCCTGACCTGGGTGGCCCGCGGCGTGAAGACATTCCGAGTTGACAACCCGCACACCAAGCCGGTCCCGTTCTGGGCCTGGCTGATCCGCGAAGTCCAGCGGCAGCACCCCGAGGTGATCTTCCTCTCCGAGGCGTTCACCAGGCCGAAGATGATGCGTGCCCTGGCGAAAGCCGGCTTCACGCAGAGCTACACCTACTTCACGTGGCGGGAGACGCGGGACGAGCTTCGCGATTACCTGATCGAGATGACGCAGGGCGAGATGCGCGACTACTACCGCGGCAACCTGTTCACCAACACCCCCGACGTCAACCCGCACCACCTCGATCTGGGCCGCGTTGCATTCGTGATCCGCTTCGTCCTGGCCGCGACCCTGTCATCGGTGTACGGGATCTACTCCGGCTTCGAGCTCGCCGAGCACGCGCGCCTCGGCGAGCGGGAGGAGTATCTCGACAGCGAGAAGTTCGAGATCCGATTCCGAGACTGGGACGCGCCCGGCAACATCAAGGACCTGATCACCGCGGTCAACCGGCTGCGCGGGGAGCATCCGGCCCTGCAGCTGTACGACAACCTGAGGTTCGAGGAGGCGACCGGTGACCGGACCCTCTTCTATCGAAAGGCGCTGCCATACGGCGAATGGAACCCGATCAGCGGGCAGCCGGAGCGCTGGCAGGAGCCGGTGTACGTGGCGGTCAACGTCGACCCGACCGCGACGCAGCGCGCGATCCTTCATCCGGACCTGCCGGCAATCGGGCTCGACTGGCGGGAGCCGTATCGGCTCATCGATCTGCTGACCGGTGAACGGCGGGTCGAGCGTGGCGCTGACCTGGTCGTCGACCTCGACCCGCTCGGCGGCCAGGCGTTCCGCATCTTCACCATCGCCCCGCTCGAGCGATGACCGCCGTCCGTCGCCTGCGCGGCACCGCGGCACAGCCGCCGCACGTGCTGCGCGGCGATCCGACCTGGTACAAGGACGCGATCATCTACGAGCTCCACGTCAAGGCCTTCTCCGACTCGACCGGTGACGGCATGGGCGACTTCGCGGGTCTCACCCAGAAGCTCGACTACATCGCCGATCTGGGTGTCACCGCCATCTGGCTGCTGCCCTTCTACCCGTCACCGCTGCGCGACGACGGCTACGACATCGCCGACTTCATGAACGTCCACCCCGACTACGGGACGTTGCGCGATTTCCGGACCTTCGTCCGCGAGGCGCACCGGCGCGGCCTGCGGGTCATCACCGAGCTGGTGGTCAACCACACCAGCGACCAGCACCCCTGGTTCGTGGAGTCGCGCTCGAGCCGAACCAACCCGCGACGCAACTGGTACGTCTGGTCCGACACCGACCAGCGTTACCGGGACGCGCGCATCATCTTCACCGACACCGAGAGCAGCAACTGGGCGTGGGACAACGAGTCGCATGCGTACTACTGGCACCGCTTCTTCAGCCACCAGCCGGATCTGAACTACGACAACCCCGCGGTGGTCCGCGCGGTGCTGCGCATCATGCGGTTCTGGCTCGACCTCGGAGTCGACGGGCTGCGGCTCGATGCCGTGCCGTATCTGGTCGAGCGGGAGGGCACCACCTGCGAGAACCTGCCCGAAACGCACGCCATCCTCCGCAGGCTGCGCGCCCAGATGGATGAGCTGCATCCGGGGCGCATGCTGCTCGCCGAGGCGAACCAGTGGCCGTCCGAGGTGCGACCCTACTTCGGGGATGGCGACGAGTGCCACATGGCGTTTCACTTCCCGCTCATGCCCCGGGTCTGGATCGGGCTTCGCCGCGAGGACAGCTGGCCGATCATCGACATCATGGAGCAGACCCCCGACATCCCTGACGATACCCAGTGGGCGCTGTTCCTGCGCAACCACGACGAGCTGACTCTGGAGATGGTGAGCGGCGAGGAGCGGGACTACATGTACGCCGAGTACGCCACCGATCGCCGGATGCGGATCAACATCGGCATCCGCCGCCGGCTGGCCCCGCTCGTCGACAACAGCCGCCGTCGCCTCGAGCTGCTGAACTCGCTGCTGCTCTCGCTGCGCGGCACCCCGGTGATCTATTACGGCGACGAGATCGGGATGGGCGACAACGTCTTCCTGGGCGATCGCAACGGGGTTCGCACGCCGATGCAGTGGACCGGCGACCGCAACGCCGGCTTCAGTCGCGCCGATGTGCACGCCATCTACTCGCCGGTGGTGGCCGACCCGGTGTACGGCTACCAGGCGGTCAACGTGGAGGCCCAGGCGCGCGTTCCCGGCTCGCTGTTGAATTTCATGAAGCGGATCATCAGCGCCCGGCGACAGCACCCCGGATTCGGCCGCGGCAGCCAGACATTTCTGCGCCCTGCGAATCGCCGGGTGCTCGCCTACCTGCGCCAGTACCAGGGCCAGACGATCCTGTGCGTGGCAAACCTGTCGCGGTTCGCGCAGTACGTGGAGCTGGACCTGCGCCAGTTCGCCGGCTGCTCGCCGGTCGAGCTGATGGGCCGTGTCCAGTTCCCGGCGATCGGCGATCTCCCGTACCTGCTGACGCTTGGCCCACACGACTTCTTCTGGTTCGAGCTGACCGATGCGGCGCGCTGACGCGCGCATCCGAGCCGACTGACCGATGCCTCCGAGCCGGCCGGCGGCGCTCTCCGCCGATCTCGAGCTGCTGAAGCGTGCCGTCTCGCGGGCGCCCACGGCGGCGCTCACCTCCCAGCGCTGGTTTCGGGCCAAGGGTCGCAGCGTCGCCGGACTGTCGCTGGCCGACGCCGCCTGTCTCGCCCCGGATCCGGCCGGCCTCGGCCTGGATGCCGCGCTGCTGATCGTGAGCGCCACATACGCCGACACGCAGTCGGAGGACCGCTACTTCATCCCGGTGGTCATCGACCGCCAGCCTGTGGCTCGGCCGCCGGGCGCCGGGGCCGAGGCATCGGATGTGGCCCGCCTGGCGGTCAGCGATGCCGAGACCGGGACGGTCGTGCGCGAGCCTGCCGATGGCGATCATGTCTGGTCCCGGATGCTGGCGGCCATGCGCTCCGGCCTCCACCTCCCGGGACTGCGCGGCGGCTTCGCGTTCGAGGCGGTCGGCGACGGACCTCCGAGTGGCGGGGCGGAGCGCCGGCTCACCGCCGAACAGACCAACAGCTCGATCGTCGTCGGGGATGCGATCCTCAAGCTTTATCGACTGGTTGAGCCCGGTGAGAACCTGGACCTGCAGGTCAGCGCGTTCCTCGCCGAGGTCGGCTTCCTGCGTACCCCGCCGCTGCTCGGTGCGGCGCGCTATCGCCCGACGGTCGGAGAGCGCTCGACGCTCGCCATGCTGCAGAGCAGGGTTCCGAACGACGGCGATGGCTGGTCGTGGCTGCTCGACCGGCTGCGCGCCGCCGCGGGCGGCCCATTGGAGGAGGCGCTCGCGGGAGTGGCCGACATCGGCGCGCTGACCGCTGAGCTGCACGCCGCGCTTGGATCCCGCTCGGCGGACCCGGCGTTCCCTCACCGGCCGGCGCACGCCGCAGACCTTGCGTCCTGGCGAGCGTCGGCGTTGTCCCAGCTCTCCGGAGCGCTCGGTGCGCTGCGGGGCGAGCAGGCCGCCCGTCTGCGGGCCATCGAGCCGGCGCTGCGTCGCCGCCTCGACACCGGCTTCGGCGCGACTTCCGACAAAATGCGCGCACCCGCGGCGGCTGTCGTGAGCCGCGTCCACGGCGACTACCACCTTGGGCAGCTGCTGCATGGCGGCGATGGGTTCACGGTCATCGATTTCGAGGGGGAGCCGGCCCGTCCGGCGCGCGACCGACGTCTTCCCACCTCACCGCTCAAGGACGTGGCGGGCATGCTGCGCTCCTTCGACTACGCCGCACGCACGGTGGCTGCGGATGCGCCGGTCAGCATCGACGCGGATGCGTTCCTCAGTCGGTCGCGGAGCCGCTTCCTAGAGGCGTATGCCGCCGCGGGCGGCGCCCTGAATCAAGACCTGCTCGACGCATTCGAGCTGGAGAAGGCCTGCTACGAGGTTCGGTACGAGGCGGCGAACCGGCCGGAGTGGACGTGGCTGCCGCTCGAGGCGCTCGAGCGCCTCGCCGCCTGGCCGGCGCATCGTCCCGCGTGGCGCAGTGTCTCGTCGGGCCGCGAGCCGCCCGGCCGCGCTCGTCCGTGACGCCGCGGCCCGGCCGCCCCTATCCATTCGGGGCGACCTGGGACGGGCAGGGGGTCAAC
>JALYXZ010000043.1 GCA_030946825.1 Chloroflexota bacterium
AGCCCGACGGTCAGCGGCCGCAACTGGAAGTGCACGCCTGCCTCGGCAAAGCCCAGCGCGGCATACAGGCCACGCGCCGCGGCGTTGTCGTGACCGGTCTCCAGCATCAGCCGATGCCCCTCGCGCAACCGCCACTCAGCGATGCAGGCCTGCATCAGCGCGCGCCCGATGCCGCGGCCGCGGAACGGCGGCCGCACAACCAGGTCGCTGACCCAGCCCTCGAAGGTCGCGTGGTTGAGGCGCCGGCGAAAGCGGAAGATCACCATGCCCGCCGCCTCCCCATCGGCGATGGCCAGGAATGGCGCCGCATCGACCGAGCCGATGAGCGCCTCGTACGCCGGCCGGTGCGGATCGGGATCGGTGTCGGGAAGCGCGTACAGCTCACGCACCAGGGCCAGCGCGACCTCGAAGTCGTCGCGGCCGAGCGGGCGCAGCTCCACGCCGGGCGGGAGTCGCACGGAGAGGCCGCCGACCGGGCGGTCCGGGTTGCCGAGCGGCATCGGTCAGCGGCCGGTGAAGTCGGGGATGCGCTTCTCCAGGAAGGCGGCCATCCCCTCCTTCTGGTCCTCGGTGGCGAAGAGCAGGTAGAACAGCCGCCGCTCGTGGGCGAGCGCATCGGTCAGGCTCATCTCGAACGCGTTGTTGACCGATTCCTTGGCGAGGCGAAGCGCGATCGGTGACTTGGTGGCGATCCTGGCAGCCAGGGCCAGCGCGTCCTCGACGACCACCTCGTCGGGCACCACCTGCGCGACCAGCCCCGCGCGCTGCGCGTCCGCCGCGCTGATCGGCTCGCCGGTGAGGATCATCTCCATCGCCCGGCTCTTGCCGATCGCCCGGGTCAGGCGCTGCGTGCCGCCGGCACCCGGGATGATGCCGATGTTGATCTCCGGCTGCCCGAAGCGGGCCGACCCCCCGGCCACGATCAGGTCGAGGGTCATCGCCAGCTCGCAGCCGCCTCCGAGGCACCAGCCGTTTACCGCGGCGATCACCGGCTTGCTGATCCGCCGGACCCGGTCCCACTGCCCGATCCGGTTGCCCGCCAGCATCTCGACCGGCGTCGCACCAGCCATCTCACCGATGTCCGCGCCCGCGGCAAATGCGCGCTGGTTGCCGGTGACCACCAGGCAGCGAATCGCGTCGTCGCGGTCCAGCTCCTCCAGCGCATCGCACAGGGCGTCCATCACCTCGCCGTTCAGCGCGTTCAGCTGGCGCGGACGGTTGAGACGCACCAGCGCAGTGCGCTGCTCGGCCTGGCGCTCGACGATGACCAGCTGTTCGGCCTGCTCGGTCACGCCCGCTCCTCCAGGGCGGGAGGCAGCGCTGCGCCGCAGGCACCGCAGAAGAGGTGCGCCGCGGGCAGCCCGACGGCGCCGCAGCGATCGCACGTCCGCCCTGATCCGGCCTCGACCCGGCGAAGGGCGTCATACCGCGGCGGCCGCTTCTCGTGGAAGGCGGCGACCGCCTCCTTGGTCTCGTCCGCGGTGGAGTGGATCGCCAGCCAGTCGCGTGCATGCGGCACGGTCTGCGACCAGACCAGGTCGCGCCACCAGTTGAGCTGGGTCTTGGTGTAGCGCATCGTCTCGGGCAGCTTGCGCCGCAACGACTCGACCAGCTCGCCGACCGTCGCGTCCAGCCGCACGCGTGGCACCACCCGCGTCACGAGGCCCCATTCCAGCGCCTGGCTGGGAGACACCTTCTCGCAGAGCATCAGGATCTCTCGCGCGCGTCGGTCGCCGACCACGATCGGCAGCCACTGGGTCGCGCCGCCGGCCGGCACCGACCCGTGCTCCGGGCCGACGTGCCGGATGTAACCGTCATCGACCATCACCGACAGGTCGCAGGCCAGCTGCAGCTCCTGGCCCCCACCGACACAGATGCCGTTGATGCGGGCAATGGTCGGCTTGCCGATGTGTCGCAGCCGATCGTGCATCTCGATGAAGGCGCCCATCCAGCGCCAGTACTGCCCGCTGGTGGCGCCCATCCGGGCCTGCTCGTCGAGGTCCGCGCCGGTGCAGAACGCCCGCTTCCCCGCTCCGGTGACCACCACCACGGCGATCTCATCGTCCCAGGCGGCGTCCTCGAAGGCGCGGCCGAGCTCGCGGAGCGTCTGGAAATCGAAGCAGTTGAGCACCTCGGGGCGGTTGATGGTCACGGTTGCCACGCCGCTGGCCGCCGATTTGGCATACAGCACCTTCTCGAAGCGGAGCATCGGCGGATCCGCCGCGCGGGGCTCGACCGGCTCGCTCATCGCTCGAGGAAGGGGACTTCGTCGTCTGCCACCAGCAGCGTGACGCCGGCCCGCGCGAAGGTTCGCAGGTCGCGGCCGGACTCTCGGCCCGGCTCCGACGCCA
>JALYXZ010000064.1 GCA_030946825.1 Chloroflexota bacterium
CTGGCTTTACTGGCAGGGCACCACCGTCGTCCGTGGCTTCGCCCTGGTGCTGATCATCGGCGTGCTGGTCTCGATGTTCAGCGCGGTGACGGTGACGCGCACCATGCTTCGCTACGTGGTGCGCACCGAGTGGGGACGGCGGCTGGCCCTCTACCACGTGGAGCGCTGACCGATGTACGACATCGTCGGCAAGAAACGTTGGTACTTCCTGTTCAGCGCCATCCTGACCGTGCCCGGCCTGGTCTTCATCCTGCTCGGCGGCCTGAAGCCCTCCGTCGATTTCACCGGCGGCACCGTGTGGCAGGTGCGCTACGCGAGCAACCCCAGCCCGGCGGCGGTGCGCGCCACGCTTGTCAGCCTCGGGCACCCCGAGGCGACGGTGCGGTCGCTCCCCGATAGCTACCTGGAGATCCGCACCGCGCCCGTCGATCTCCTCCCGTCCCGGGTGCCCTCTCCGCTGCCCTCGGCGGGCGCCGTGGCACCCGCGGCATCATCGAGCGTGAAGCCGACGGCAACGACCCGTCCGACTCCCACACCCCGTCCGAGCCCGATCGGCAGCCCGGCCCCCAGTCCTGCGCCGGGTGCGGTCAGCCAGGGCACTCCCTTCGCGGAGCTGGAGAAGGCGCTGGAGAACCGATACGGGGCGGCGGCCGGCGGCAAGCCGAGGAGCGTCACCACCGTCGGCCCGATCATCGGCACCGAGCTCGTGCGCAGTTCGGCGATCCTGATCATCATCGGCGAGCTCTTCATTCTCGCCTACCTGTGGATCCGCTTCGGCTTCCGCTATGGAACGGCGGCGATCGTCGCCCTGCTGCATGACGTGGTGGTGGTGGTCGGCATCTTCGCCATTCTCGGCTTCTTCTTCGGTGTCGAGTTCGACGCCCTGTTCGTGACCGCGCTGCTGACGGTCATCGGCTTCAGCGTGCACGACACGATCGTCGTCTTCGATCGGATCCGAGAGAACCGGGTGCGGCACGCGGGAGAGCCGTTCGGCGCGATCGTCAACCATTCGATCCTGCAGACCCTCGGGCGGTCGATCGGGACGTCGCTGACCGTCATCGTGACGCTCACCGCGCTTCTGCTGCTGGGCCCGGCGTCGATCAAGACCTTCACCCTGGCGCTGCTGATCGGCGTGGTGAGCGGGACATACTCCTCGATCTTCAACGCCAGCCAGATCCTGGTGGCCTGGTACGAGTGGGAAGCGCGACGCCGGAGTGGCAGGGCGTCCGGCACGCGCGCCGTTCGCCCTCTGCCCCGATAACGGATCGGTAAGCCGGCGATCTTCCTGCCCCGCTAGGATGGCCGGGATGATCGAACCCCGCCTCGAGTGGCTCCTTCCCGAGCCGTTCGCCGATCCACCGCGCCTGGCGGGCTTCGATCGTCCGGTCGCCACCCTGCTGGCGCGCCGCGGCTTCACCGGCCAGGCCCAGCTCGACGCCTTCCTGGGTGCCGGGCGTGCCGCCCTTCACGACGTTTCGCTGATGGCCGATGCTGACCGGGCGCTCGACCGGATCGACGCTGCGGTCCGGGCGGGCGAAAGGATCGCCATCTGGGGCGATTACGATGCCGACGGCATGACGGCCGTCGTGGTCTGGCTGCTCGCCCTGCAGGCGCTGGGCGTGGAGGCGCTGCGCTACGTGCCGTCCCGCCTGAGCGAGGGCTACGGCCTGTCGGTGGCAGGGCTCCAGCATCTCAGCGAGCTGGGTGCCACGCTGGTGATCACCTGTGACTGCGGTGTGGTCAACGTCGCAGAGGTGGCGGCCGCTCGCCGAATGGGTCTCGAGGTGGTCGTCACCGACCATCACCTTCCCGGGCCGGTGCTGCCCGATGCCGTCGCGGTGGTCGATCCCCACCGGGCCGACTGCGCCTATCCGGACGCGGATCTGACGGGCGCGGGAATCGCCTACAAGCTGGCCTCCGCGCTGCTCGCCCGGCACCGCCGAGAGGCTCCCGATCTCGCCGGCCTGGCAGCCATCGGCACCGTGGCCGACATGGCTCCGATGACCGGCGAGAGTCGGGCGATCGTCAGGCTCGGGCTCGCCGAGCTGGGGTCCACGCACCGCGGTGGGCTGCGTGCCCTTCTCGCGCGCGCGGTCGAGCATCCCGAGGCACCCACCGCTCGGGATCTCGGCTTCTCGATCGCCCCCCGGATCAACGCAGCCGGTCGGATCGCCGAGGCGGAACTGGCCATCTCGCTGCTCCTCGAGCCGGACCGTGCTGTGGGGGAGCGCATCGCCGACGAGCTCGAAGCGGTACACCTGCGACGGCGCGAGCTGACCGGCATCGCGGTCGAGGCTGCGCGGATCCTGGTCGAGGGACGTTCCGGGGTGGGACCCATCCTGGTACGCGACGACGAGTGGCCAGCGGGCATCATCGGCCTTGTCGCAGGCCGCCTCGCCGACAGCCTGGCCCGCCCGGTCGGCGCGGTGACGCTGGTCGGCGACGAGCTGCGCGGATCGATCCGCTCACCGGCCGACTTTCACGTCGCCGCGGCGCTGGAGGTCTGCGCCTCCCACCTTGCCAAGCGCGGCGGGCACGCGGCGGCCGGAGGCTTCAGCGTCGAGCCAGGGCATTGGGAGGCCTTCAGGGCCGCGTTCGAGGCGCTGACTCGACCGCTCGGTGCCGCCGATCAAGAGCTGGCGCTCCCTGGGCGGATTGCGGTCGACCTCGTCCTGCCTGCCGTTTACCTCGGCTGGGAGCTCGCCGATCAGCTCGAGCGCCTCGCGCCCTACGGACCCGGTCACCTCGAGCCGATCCTGGCCGTGACCGGGCTGCGGGTCGGCGACGCGCGACGTGTGGGCGTGGACGGCGGCCACGTTGCCTTCCGGCT
>JALYXZ010000078.1 GCA_030946825.1 Chloroflexota bacterium
CGACTTCAAGACGCCCACGGTCTGCATCGTCAAGCACGGCAACCCGTGCGGGCTCGCGAGCGTGGTTGACCTGGCCGAGGCGTTCCGGCTGGCGCTCGAAGGAGACAGCGTCAGCGCCTACGGAGGCATCATCGGCGCCAACCGGATCGTGGACGAGTCCACCGCCAGGGCGATCCGGCCCGGGTTCTTCGAGGCGATCGTGGCACCGGGATTCACGCGCGAAGCGCTCGAGATCCTGCGCACCAAGAAGGGCTTCGAGATCATCGAGGTACCGCCCAGCGAAGCCGCGGAGCGGGAAGGGGCCGCAGCGTTCGACTTCAAGCGGATCGGCGGCGGACTGCTGGTGCAGACCGTCGACTCCCTCGAGGAGGACCGCGACAAACTGCAGGTCGTGACCCAGCGGCGGCCGACGCTGGAAGAGCTGACCGACCTGCTCTTCTCGTGGCGCGCGGTGCGTCATGTGAAGAGCAACGCCATCGTGCTGGCCAAGAAGCACGCCCTGATCGGGATGGGAGCCGGCCAGCCGAGCCGCGTGGTGAGCGTCGAGGTCGCGCTCCGCAAGGCGGGAGAGCGCGCGCCGCTGAGCGTGATGGCCAGCGACGCCTACTTCCCCTTCCCCGATGGAATCCAGATCGCGGCGCAGGCCGGGGTGACGGCCATCATCCAGCCGGGCGGCAGCATCCGGGACGAGATGGCGATCGAGGTGGCGGACCGCCATCACATGGCGATGGTGTTCACCGGCCGCCGGCACTTCCGGCACTAGTCCGGCCCGATGGACAAGCTGCTCACCATCGAGGCCGTGGCGGCCACCGAGGCGGGCGCCATCGCGGCTGCCCGCCTGATGGGACGCGGCGACCGCAAGGGCGCCGACCAGGCCGCGGTCGAGGCCATGCGGCGCGCCATGGAGGAGGCCGACCTGAGCGGCACCATCGTCATCGGCGAGGGGGAGCGGGACGAGGCGCCGATGCTTTATATCGGTGAGATGGTCGGCAACCCCGATGCCGCCACGAAGGTCGACATCGCGGTCGATCCCCTGGAGGGCACCAACCTGGTGGCAACCGGCTCGGCGAACGCCACCGCGGTGCTGGCAGCGGCGGAGCCCGGCGGCCTGATGCACGCCCCGGACACCTACCTGCGCAAGCTCATCGTCGGGCCGCAAGTGGCCGGACACGTCTCGATCGACGACCCGGTCGACCAGACGATCGCTACCATCGCCGAACGCCTCGGTCGCGCGCCGTGGGACATCACGGTCGTGATACTGGATCGACCGCGCCACGAGGACCTGATCGCCGCGGTACGCAGCGCCGGGGCCAGGATCAAGCTCATCTCGGACGGCGACCTGACCGCGGGGATCAGCGTCGCGGTCTCCGGGACCGGCGTGCACGCCGTGATGGGTACCGGCGGCGCTCCGGAAGGCGTGCTGACCGCGGCTGCTCTGAAGTGCCTGGGCGGCGAGATCCAGGCCAAGTTCGAGTGGCGCAGCGACGAGGAGAAGGAACGCGGCCGCCGGATGGGGATCGACGTCGACGACGCGTCCCGGGTGTACCTCACCGCCGACCTCGCCAGCGGCCAGGATGTCGTCTTCTGTGCCTCCGGAGTGACCGACGGTGAGCTGCTGCGCGGGGTGCGCTTCTTCGGCGGCGGGGCGAGGACGCACTCGCTGGTCATGTCGCATCGGCGCGGGCTGGTCCGCTTCATCGACACCGTCCACATGTTCGACAACCAGCGGCCGCCGCGGGTGCGCCTCTAGGCCTGGACGGTCAATGGATGCGCGGGATTGGCCCTCCCCAGTCGGCCGAAGCCGGGTCCGCCCACTCCGGACCCTCCACGCGCTGAACATCCTGCTCCGCCACGCTGGGGAGCAGGTCGAGCACCGTCACCTCGCGCCGCATATCGGCGCAGTTTCGCCACGGCCGCAGGCCCGGCGCGAGCTCGGCGAGCGGCTCGAGCGCGAAGCGGCGCTCCACGAGCCGCGGGTGCGGCACGATCAGGCGCACGTCGAGGTCCTCCACGCACCGGCCGTCGAGGCTCAGGATATCCAGGTCGATGGTTCGCGGGCCGAACCGGATTCCGTCCGGGTTGCGTCCCAGCATCAGCTCCAGGCGCTTGAGTTCCTCCAGCAGGTCCCTAGGCTCCAGCTCCGTCTCGAGCTCCACAGCCGCGTTCAGGAACGGCTGCTGGTCAACCATGTCCCGCGGCGCGGTGCGGTACAGCGAGGACGCGCGGGGGACCTGACCGATGCGCCGGAGCTGCGCAGCCGCGCTGGCGAACGTGCCGCGCGGGTCTCCGAGATTTCCCCCCAAGCCGATGAAGACGCGCATCCGTCCGGCACGATAGAGCATCGGTCGCTAATGC
>JALYXZ010000108.1 GCA_030946825.1 Chloroflexota bacterium
GACCAGAGGCTGGCCTCGGCCACGAACCCGCCGTCACGACCGACGTCAGTGTCGACGCCGACGCTCTCCCCCAAAGCCCAGGCGGCGCCGGCACCGCGCGGCGGCAAGGATCACGACGACTGACCGGCCCGCTGCGGCCGGGCCGCTAACCGGTCGGCTGCAGGAAGAGCGACACGATCTGGCCGTTCTCGACCCGGAAATTCGCCTCGAGCCGCATCGGGGGTACGCCGGGACGCAGCACGGTGCAATCGGCTATGTAGCTCGCCCCCATGCTCCGCCCGTCGTTCGCGAACATCCGGAACCCGTCGCCGGCCCGGACGAACCAGCCGCCGACCTTGTCTCGCCCGCGCAGGTTCGTCCGCTCCGAGGACCCCGGAACGGAGATGCCCAGCACCGCGTACTCGGCAAACAGGGCGACCGCCTTATCGCGGTGGTCGTCGTTGATCAGCTCGAAGAACAGGTCGACAGTCTCGGTGGCACCCATGCGCGGAGGATAGCCTGCGCCGGCCGAGGCGACCGGTAGACTCGGCGCGATGAGTGGCACGCTCCGCATCGGGCTCATCGGCTGGGGCACGGTGGGGTCCGCAGTCGGCACGCTGATCGCCCAGGGACCGGTCCCGGCCAAGCTCCTCGCGCTTGCTGTCCGTGATCCCTCCCGCGACCGCGCCACCCCGCTTCCCGCCGGCGTTCCGCTCATGTCGCCGCTGGAGCTGATTCGCGAGGCCGAGATCGTCGTCGAGGTCGTCGGTGGCGTTGACACAGCGCTCGACTGGGCGCGCGACGGGCTGACGCGTGGACGGGCGTACGTGACCGCCAACAAGGCACTCCTCGCCACGCACGGGGCGCTCCTCGCCGAGCTTGCCAACGAGCACGGTGGGGCGCTGCTGGCCTCTGCATCGGTCGGCGGCGGCGCACCGATGATCGAGCTCGTCGCCCACCTGGCGGCCACCGGTCGGATCGAGCGGCTGCGCGGGGTGCTGAACGCGACCACCACCTTCATTCTGAGCGCCGTGGCCCGGGGAAACAGCTACGCCCAGGCGCTGCGGGCTGCCCAGGACGCCGGCTACGCGGAGGCAGATCCGACATTCGATGTCGAGGGCCGCGATGCCGCCCAGAAGCTGGCGATCCTCGCATCGGTTGCATGGGGCGGCTGGCGGTCGGAGTCCGAGGTCGAACGGCAGGGTATCGTTGGCATCCGGCTCGAGCCCGGGGCGACCGTGCGCCTCGTCGCCGAGGCGACAGCGGAGCGCATGACCGTGAGACCGATGGAGCTGCCTGCCTCCTCGCCCCTGGCCGGCACCTCGGGGGTCTCGAGCGCGCTAGTGGTGGAGCTGACCGATACCGATCCCCATCTTCTCGTCGGTCCGGGCGCCGGCGGACGCGCCACCGCCGGAGCGCTGTACGCCGATCTCGCTCGCCTGAGCGCCGGCGAGCGGCCGATCCTGTTCGCGCCGCGACACGGAGCCATCGGGTGAGCTGGCCGACCGTCGGCGTCGCCGGCGCACGCGGCGTGGTGGGCGGCGTCTTCCTCTCGATCCTCGTCGACGCGGGCCTCCCCGTCGACCGGCTGCGCGCCTTCGGACGTGGTCGCGAAGCGGGCGGCGTGCGGTTCGGCAGCGCCGAGCTGGAGGTCCGGCCACTGGACGACGCGGCAGCATCCGAGCTCGATCTCCTGTTCCTGGCAACCGATGGCCCCACCTCCCGCGACATCGTCGCCGGCGCTGGACGGCGCGTTCCACTGGTGATCGACAACTCAAGCGCCTTTCGGCTCGATCCGAGCGTGCCGCTGGTAGTGCCGGAGGCGAACGGCGAGGTCTTGGCAGGCTATCGGGGCAACCTGATTGCCAACCCCAACTGCACCACCGCCGCCTGCGCCGTGGTGCTGGCACCGATCCGCGATGCCGCGGGGCTGGAGTCGGTCGACCTGGCCTCGTACCAGGCGGTCAGCGGGGCCGGTCGTCCGGGCCTCGACGCGTTCCTCGCGGAGCGGGGGAGCCGGCATCGCGACCAGGCCGCCGGCTCACCGTTCCACGGCCGGATCGCCGACAACGTGGTGCCGCAGATCGACCTCCTGTCCGACGACGGCTGGACCGGCGAGGAGCACAAGATTCGCGCCGAGGTGCGCAGGATCCTGGGGCTGCCGGATCTCGACGTCGCCGCGACCACCGTCCGCGTCCCGGTCCACACCGGCCACTCGGTGGCCGTGCATCTGCGTACCACTCGTGCGCTGCCAGTCGCGGAGCTGGAGGAAGCGCTGCGTGCCGCTCCGGGGCTGGAGTACCGGCCAGCCGATGGCAGCGCCCGCCACCCGATGCCGCTCGATGCCGAGGGCCGCGACCCGGTGATCGTCGGCCGCCTTCGGGCAATCCCCGGTCGCGCGCGGGGATTCGCGTTGTTCCTGAGCAGCGACAACCTGCGCAAGGGGGCCGCGCTGAACGCCATCCAGGTCGCGGCCTGCATGGACCACGAGCGCTTCGGTCGCCTCGTTCCGCCGCCTCGCTGACGGGCGATCTGGCCTGATCAACGGCGCCGGGCCGCCGTGCTGTCGCCGCCAGGACCCTCAGGCGTCCTCGACGGCGATCCGGATCCGCTTGTTGATCCGCCCCTTGGACTCGTAGCCGGTGATCCGGACGCGGCCGATCTCCGCGGTCCGCGCGACGTGGGTGCCGCCGTCGGCCTGCAGGTCGAGGCCGACGATCTCGATCGTGCGCACCACGCTGATCCCCGCGGGCAGCAGGTTGACCTTGGTACGGATCAGGTCGGGAATCGCGAACGCCTCATCGCGCGGGAGGATGCTGACCCGGATCTCGCGGTCGGCGGCGATCTCCGTGTTCACTCGCTCCTCGATCTCGGCCACCAGCTCGGCGTGCATCGACTCGAACTCGAAGTCCATCCGGCCGCTGAGGGGCTCCATGTTGCCGCCGGTGACCGACGCTCGGTGATCGCGCCAGACGACGCCGCACAGGACGTGGAGCGCCGAATGGGTGCGCATCAGCTGGTGACGCCGTTCCCAGTCGAGCTCGGCAGTCATCTCGGTCCCGGGCTCGGGGACCGGATCGTCGGTCGCCAGCTGATGCCAGATCTCGTCATCCTGTCGGCGGCCCGATGTCACGCGCCAGGCGCGGCCCTCGTCGGTGCGCAGCGACCCGCTGTCGGCCGGCTGGCCGCCTCCACCCGGATAGAAGACGGTGCGGTCCAGCAGGACCCAAGCGCCCTCGATGGCCGTCAGCCTGCAGCGCGTGGCGCGCGCGTAGGCATCGGTGTAGCACAGGTTCTCGCTCATCGGGCGCCAAGGCTAGCAAAGCATTGGGTACGATTGCGACTTCCGTCACGAGGGCTGCCATGGACGTTCGCGCGCTCGTCGAGGAGACGCTCGACGGCTATTTCGGCCACTATCCGGTTGCCGCCACCGAGGCCGGCAACCACGCCCACGACGATCGCTGGCCGGACCTGACCGATGGCGGACGGAGTGCGCGGCTCGCCTTCCTTGCCGACGCGGAGGCGCGGCTGGCGGGGCTCGAATCCGCCCGGCTGACGCGCGACGAGGCGATCGATCTGCGGATCCTTCTCGCCTACCTGCGGGCCGCGCAGTTCAACGAGGCGACGCTGCAGGAAGACCGATGGAGCCCGATGAGCTACGTCTACCTGTTCGGGAATGGCCTCTTTCCGCTGATCGCGCGTCCCTTCGCGCCGCCCGCCGTACGGCTCCGCAGCGTCGCCGCGCGACTCCGCGCGCTCCCGGCGGCGCTCGAGCAGGCCCGCGCCCCGCTGGAGCACCCCGGGGAGCGGCCGGTCTCTGCATTCCACGCCGAACGTGCGGTGGCGACCATGCCGGGCGTCGCCGACCTGGCCCGCACCGCGCTTGCCGAAGCGGAGGCGACCGGCGACCGCGACCTGGTCGACGAGCTGCGCCCCGCCGTCGAGTCGGCGGTCGGCGCGGTGGAGGCGCACACGGCGTGGCTTCGTGACGACCTGCTTCCCCGCGCGACCGGCGGTTTCCGCCTGGGCGCCGAGCTCTACGCGCAGAAGTTCCGCCACGCGCTGAAGTCCGACCGCACCCCGGAGGACCTGAAGGCACGCGCCGAGCAGGCGTTCACCGAGGTGCGCGCCGAGATGGTGCGCCTTGCCCGCGACCTGTGGCCGGAGTGGATCGGCGCGCAGCCGGTGCCGGCCGACGAAGGGCAGGTCGTGCGGCGTGTCCTGGATGCCATCGCAGCGGATCATCCGCGCGCCGAGGAGCTGCTCGACTTCTGTCGCGCGGAGAACGGGCGCATCGAGGCCTTCATCGGTGAGCGAGACCTGTTGGGCCTGACCGACGAACCGCTGGAGATCGTGTGGACGCCCCAGTTCCTGCGCGCCTTCGGCGGAGCGATGCTGATCCCGCCCGGCCCGCTCGACCGTGGCCTCTCGAGCTTCTTCGCGATCACGCCGACCCCCGAGGACTGGACGGAGGAGCAGCGCGAGTCGTACCTGCGCGAGGACAACGCCCGCATGCTGCGCCTGCTGACCATCCACGAGGCGGTGCCGGGCCATTACACCCAGCTCGCGTACTCGAATCGGTCAACCTCGCCGGTCCGCGCCATCTTCCAGTCCGGGGTGTTTGCCGAGGGATGGGCGGTGTACATCACCCAGGTGATGATGGACATCGGCTACGGCTCCGACGACCCGGCGCTGATGCTCGTGCACTGGAAGTTCTACCTGCGCTCGATCACCAATGCCCTGATGGACATCGGTATCCACGCCGGGCAGATGGAGCGCGAGGAGGCGATGCGCCTGATGGTCGAAGGCGGCTTCCAGGAAGAGGCGGAGGCGGCCAACAAGTGGGATCGCGCCCGCCTGTCGTCGACCCAGCTGTGCGAGTACTTCCTGGGCAGCGTCGAGATGCACGACCTGGAAGCAACGGCGCGCAAGGCGACTGCAGCCGACGGCGGTGAGTTCCGTTACCGGCCGTTCCTCGAATCGGTGCTCGGCCATGGCACGCCGCCGACCCCGATCATCCGCGAGATCCTATTCGGGAGCTGACCGCAACCCCGGGGAGCGGCTTGCCGCCAACCGGCCAATTTGTTAGCATAGTTAACCAATGTTCGCCGCGCTGCTTCGCCGGCAGCTGCTGGCTGCCGCCCTTCCACCCCGTCTCCGCCTGCTGACCCCTGTCGATCACGGGGCCGGCGGCGCGGGTCGCGCTTCGGGCACCGGCCGAGGCAGGCGCGGTCTGCGCCGGGGCGTCGCCGCACTCAGGCACCGCAACTACCGACTCTACATGTTCGGCCAGATCCTCAGCCTGGTCGGCACCTGGATGCAGTCTGTCAGCGAGCCGTGGCTGGTGCTTCAGCTCGGCGGGTCTCCCCTCCAGCTCGGCTTGGTGCTCGCCCTCGAGTTCGCACCTTCGACATTGCTCGCGCCGCTCGGTGGTGTGCTGGCTGACCGGATCGACAAGCGCCGCGCGCTGATCGCGACGCAGGTGGCCGCCGCACTCCAGGCGCTCGTCCTGTTCGGGCTGACCGCCTCGGGGTTGATCCAGATCTGGCACATCTACCTGCTCGCGCTGTCGCTCGGCGTGATCAACGCGGTCAACATGCCGATCCGCCAGGCGTTCGCCGCCGAGCTCGTCCCGCGCGAGGACCTGATCAATGCCATCGCGCTCAACTCAGCGACGTTCAACGCCGCTCGCGTCATCGGGCCGGCCATCGCCGGGGTGACCCTGGCCCTATGGGGCACAGCGGTCAACTTCGGGATCAACGCGGTCAGCTACGGGGCCGTGTTGGTGGCGCTGATCGCCATGGATCCGATCGGCCTGTATCGGGCGCACCGTCCCGACCACTTTCCGTCGGTGCGACAGAGCCTGGGCGAGGGCGTGAGCTACGCGCTGCGAACCCCGAGCGTGCTGTGGCCGCTCGTCCTGCTGTTCGGGATGAGCACCTTCGGCATGAACTTCCAGACGCTGCTGCCGCTCTTCGCCCGCAACACGCTCGATGTCGGCGCGCACGGCTACGGGCTGCTGTATGCCGCCATGGGCGCCGGCTCGCTGATCGGCTCGCTGAGCCTTGCCTTCTCGGGGAGCCGGCGGCCGCTGATCCCGCTGATCATCGGCGGAGGCGTGTTCTTCGTGGCGTTCGAGGTGCTGCTCGGTCTGAACCGCGCACCGCTGCTGGCCTATGGGCTGGTGGTGATCATCGGCCTGAGCTCGATGCTGATGATCAACACCATCAACGTGGCGGTCCAGTACGGCGTGCCGGACGAGCTGCGCGGACGGGTGATGTCGCTCTACGTGCTGGTGTTCGCCGGCTCCGGACCGATCGGGGGCCTGTTTGCCGGGGCGATGGCCCAGGCTTTCGGCGCGCCGACCGGCTTCATTGTCGGCGCGGCGATCGCGGCACTCTTCCTGGCCCTGGTGGCGTGGCAGGTGATGGTGCGCCGCGTCGTGACGCTTCCCGCGCTCCAGCCGAGCCGGTCTTCCGTCGAGCCGGGCGCCGGATCATCCGCCGTTCCGGCAGGCGAGCCGCCCGCCGCCCAGGAGCAGGTGCGCGCCCGGCTTGGCTAGGGTGTCGGCGTCGCGGTACAGCGCCGAGGCCGCGCCCGGCTAGACGCCGTGGCAGCGCGGTACAGCCGCCGCCCGGCGGGGTGTCGAGGTGGCGACCTACGAC
>JALYXZ010000109.1 GCA_030946825.1 Chloroflexota bacterium
CCGCCTCCGACCACGGCCGCGGCGACGAGAAGCATCGTGAACGGGATGCTCCCCAGGGGCTCGGGGATCAGCAGGTTTGCAGTCAGTCCGGCCACGAAGGCCCACACCATGCCGGGCGTGAAGCCGAACGTGGCGGTCACCAGCACGACGCTCACGAGGAGCAGGTCCGGGCGCACGCCGCCAACCACGATCTCCGGGGAAACGCCCGCGTGGACGATGCCGACGAGGACGGCGAGCAGGGCGCTGGTGTACGTGACTGGGCTCCCCCTGGCTCTCGGACGGGCGGCCAAGCGAGTATACGGCGGTCGCCGGAGTGCCAGCGGGGACGGCGGGGACGGAGGCCGATGAGCTGCCTCACCCACCCGCCGATGATCTGTCACACGCCGGTGGCCTCGCACGGGGTCGATTGGAAGCATTCGCCGGTTTCACGTGGGCCAAGAGCGAGGCTGTTCCACTCCTCGGGGACGCAGACAAGGGAACGCGACGAGCCATGCGGCCCGTCGGCTTCGCCACCATCGGTTGCCGGCTTCTGGCGCGTGGGGAAGTGCACCCCCGGTGAGGCCGTTCGGGCCCGTCACGACCGGCGAAACTGGTAAAATTGGCCATCCATTTCGGAACCCCCAGCGGAGCGCGCGTGGTCAGGGTCACGGCCTGTACGAACCAGAAGGGCGGCGTCGGCAAGACGACGACGGTCGTCAATCTCGCAGCCTATCTGGCTCTCTCCGGGATCCCAACGCTCGTCATCGACCTGGATCCGCAGGGCAACGCGACCAGCGGATTGGGGATCGACCGCAGGACCGTCAGCCGCTCCATTTACGAGGCGCTCGTCGATCTAACCCCGCTCCCCGACGTGACGGTCGGCACCGCGATCGAAGGCCTGGACCTGGTGCCGTCGACCCAGGCGCTGGCCGGGGCCGAGGTGGAGCTCGTCGGTATCGAGGGACGAGAACGGCGACTCGCCGCCTCGCTGAACAGCCTGGGCAACCGGTATGACAGGGTGCTGATCGACTGCCCACCCTCGCTCGGCCTGCTGACCCTCAACGCCCTGACCGCTGCGGATGGCGTGCTAATCCCGCTGCAGACCGAGTACTACGCCTTGGAGGGCCTGACCCAGTTGGTGAACACCATCCGCCTGGTGCGCGAGAGCCTCAACCCGCGCCTCCAGATCGAGGGCGTGCTGCTCACCATGTTCGATGGGCGCACCAACCTCTCCGCGCAGGTCGCGGCCGAGGTGCGGCGGCACATGAACGGCCGCGTGTACCGCACCGTGGTGCCGCGCAGCGTTCGTCTCTCCGAGGCGCCGAGCCACGGCCTGCCGATCGCGATCTACGACCCCGGCTCACGCGGCGCCGATGCTTACCGGACGCTGGCCGGGGAGGTGACGGCGCGTGGCTGACGATCGACCGACGCAGAGCTTCGGCCTGGGGCGCGGTCTCGAGGCGCTCATCCCACGATCGGAGACGGGGCGGGAGGTAGTGGAGCTGCCGCTCGACGAGGTTGCGCGCAATCCCCTCCAACCGCGGACCAAGTTCGACGAACAGGAGCTGGCGGAGCTGGCCGATTCCATCGCCGCCCACGGCGTCCTGCAGCCGATCGTGGTCCGCGCCCTGCCCGACGGCAGGTACGAGCTGGTCGCCGGCGAGCGCCGAGTGCGGGCATCACGGCTGGCGGGGAAGGCGACGATTCCGGCCGTCGTGCGGGAAACCTCCACGAACCAGCTCCTCGAGCTCGCCCTCGTCGAGAACGTGCAGCGCAGCGACCTCAACCCGATCGAGGAGGCACACGCCTACCGGGAGCTGATCGACCGCTTCGGTCTCACTCACCAGCAGGTCGCCCGCCAGGTCGGCAAGAGCCGGGTCGCCGTGTCGAATGCGCTCCGACTGCTGGACCTGGCCCCCGAGACGCGGGCCGCGATCGTCGAGGGCAAGATCAGCGAGGGGCACGGTCGGGCCCTCGCCTCGATCACCGTCGCCGAGCTGCAGCGTGCGGTGCTGGCGGTCGTTCTCGAGCGCCAGCTCTCGGTGCGCCAGACGGAGGAGCTGGTGCGTCGTCGTCGCGAGCAGGCGCCCCGGCGCGCCCGTCGGCTGTCCGGCGACCTCCAGGACGTGGAGGCGCAGCTTCGGGGTGTGCTCGCTACGCGGGTCGGGATCGTCCGCACCCGGCGCGGAGGGCGGCTGATGATCGACTTCTACTCCGATGAGGAGCTCGATCGCCTGTACGGGATCATCACCCGAGGCGCACAGACCGAGCAGATGCCGCTCAACCCCGCGATCCAGGAGCCGATCCCGGTCGGCGGTGGAGAGCACCGATGACGGCCCAGCCCCAGACCCGGGGCCGCCGGAAAGCCGGTGGCGAGTACACCGCCGCAAGCATCCAGGTCCTCGAGGGCCTGCAGGCGGTGCGGAAGCGACCCGGGATGTACATCGGTTCCACCGATGCCCGGGGGCTCCATCAGCTCGTCTGGGAAGTGGTTGACAACAGCATCGACGAGGCGATGGCGCAAACCGCGACCCGGATCGATGCCACCATCCACGTCGACGGCCGAATCGAGGTCGTCGACGACGGGCGCGGGATCCCGGTTGACCGACATGCGACCGGCAAGAGCGCGCTCGAGGTGATCATGACCGTCCTCCACGCCGGCGCGAAGTTCGGGGGCGGCGGCTACAAGGTCTCGGGCGGCCTCCACGGCGTCGGCGTGAGCGTCGTCAACGCGCTCTCCGCGGAAATGCGGGTGGAGGTCCTGCGCGCCGGGAAGCGGTGGATCCAGGAGTACGCTCGCGGCGCTCCGCTTGGCCCGGTGCGCCAGGCGGGCGGCCAGGCGGAGGCGAACCGTGGCGTCGATCCCGACTGGCATCGGACGAGCGGCACGCGCACCTTCTTTCGGCCCGATCCGGAGATGTTCGAGACCCTGGACTACAGCTGGGAGACGATCAGCACCCGGCTCCGCGAGTCCGCATATCTGAACAGGGGCCTCTGGATTCGTCTCCGCGACGAGCGCGTGGACCGAGAGCGGAACTTCTACTTCGAGGGCGGAGTGACCTCATTCGTCCGCCACCTCAACCGGCGCCGAGAGGTGCTCAACCCGCGCCCGATCCACGTCGAGAGGGTGGTCGACGGGACGAGCGTGGAGGTCGCGCTCCAATACAACGATTCGTTCGCCGAGAACGTCCTGCCGTTCGCCAACAACATCCACACCGTCGACGGCGGCACGCACGTCACCGGGTTCCGCGCCGCGCTGACCAGCTCGCTGAACGAGTGGGCGCGCAAATCGGGGACGCTTTCCGAGCGCGACGCCAATCTGTCCGGCGACGACGTCCGCGAAGGCCTAACCGCGGTGATCAGCGTCAAGCTCACCGATCCGCAGTTCGAGGGGCAGACCAAGGCCAAGCTCGGGAACGCCGACGTCAAGGGCATCGTCCAGGGGGCGGTCGCCGACGGGATCGTCCAGCACCTGGAGGAGAATCCCGCCGACGGGCGCCGGATCATCGAGAAGAGCCTCACCGCGGCGCGTGCGCGAGAGGCTGCTCGCAAGGCGCGTGACCTCGTCATCCGCAAGGGGGCGCTGGAAGGGATGGCGCTGCCCGGCAAGCTCGCCGACTGCCAGGAGCGCGACCCGTCGCGGAGTGAGCTGTACATCGTCGAGGGCGACTCCGCGGGAGGCTCTGCCAAGCAAGGCCGCGATCGCCGCTTCCAGGCCATCCTGCCGATGTTCGGCAAGATGCTGAACGTGGAGAAGGCGCGCCTCGATCGGGTCCTGTCCAGCGACAAGATCCGGCCGCTGGTGATCGCCCTGGGTGCCGGAATCGGCGACCAGTTCGACATCGGCCGCCTTCGCTACCATCGGATCTGCCTCCTTTCGGATGCCGATGTGGACGGCGCACACATCAGCACGCTGCTGCTGACCTTCTTCTTCCGCCACATGCCCCAGATCATCGACCACGGCTACCTCTACCTCTGCCAACCACCGCTTTACCGGGTCAGCACCGGCAAGGTGACGCGCTACGCAAAGGACGAGAAGGAACGCGAGCAGGCCGTCAAGGACCTCTCACGCGAGGGGCGCACCAAGAATGTCAGCGTCCAGCGCTTCAAGGGCCTCGGCGAGATGAACCCCGAACAGCTGTGGGAGACCACCATGAACCCCGACACGCGTACCCTCTTGCGGGTCAATGTCGGAGACGCCGCCGCAGCAGATGAGATCTTCAGCACGCTGATGGGCGAGCGCGTGGAGCCGCGACGGGACTTCATCCGCGGCGAGGCGCGCAAGGTTCGCAACCTGGACATCTAGCACCAGCTCGAAGGTAGACCGATGCCATCCAGACACACGGCCGACATCCGCCAGGTAGAGGGCAAGACCGGACGCAGCCTCGAGGAGTGGTGCGAGCTGCTCGAGGCGAACGGCATCGGCGAGCGTCGCGAGGCGGTGAACTTCCTTCGCGACGGGTATGCCGTCAGCCACGCGTTCGCCCTCGCCATCGCCGACCAATGCCTGCGGCGCTCCGCCGACGACTTCGGCTCGTTCACCGATGACGAGGCACCGTGGTGAGCTCCATCCCCGGCGTCGCCAGGCGCCAGACGAGCCGTTCCCTGGTCGCCGGCGACGGCCGGCGCTACGCATTCGCCGACCACAACTGCTTCGCCTGCGGGGAGGGTAACCCCAAGGGCATGCACCTGGAGATCGAGCTCGGCGATGCCGCGGCCCGCACCACCTGGACGCCCGACGCCGACGACGTCGGCTGGAGCGACAGGGTGCATGGCGGCCTGATCGCCACCCTCCTCGACGAGGTGATGGCCTGGGCCCCGTCCAGCTTCGACTCCTGGGCGGTCACGGCGGAGATGACGACGCGCTTCCGATCACCGGCAATGCCGGGTGAGCCGCTCGTCGCCGACGCCCGGGTCGTTGAGCGCCGACGGCGGATCTACCGGGTGCGCGGCGAGGTGCACGGGGCCGATGGGCGCATCGTCGCGGAGGCCGAAGGACGCTACCTGGGTGCCACGCCGACCCAGAAGGCGGAGCTCAAGTCGCGGTACGCCCTGTCGCCCGATGCCGCGGCGCCGGGGGTCGGGGCCGAATGATCACGCCGCGCCGCGCGACCTACGCGACATATGCGACACACGCGAACCGCGGCACCGTGCGCGGTGGCCACCGTGCGGCGGTGAGGTAGGCCGATGGAGATCGAGCGCACCGGCAACGTCCGGCCGGTCGCCATCGAGGACGAGATGCGATCCGCGTACATCGACTACGCGATGAGCGTCATCGTCGCTCGGGCGCTTCCTGACGTCCGTGACGGCCTCAAGCCGGTGCACCGCCGAATCCTGTACACGATGCACGAGATGGGGCTGCGCTCCACTGCGGCGTATCGGAAGTGCGCGGGTGTCGTCGGAGAGGCGATGGCGAAGTACCACCCCCACGGTGATCTCGCCCTGTACGACACCCTGGTGCGCCTCGCCCAGGACTTCAGCCTGCGCTATCCGCTGGTCGACGGCCAGGGCAACTTCGGCTCGATCGACGGCGACCCGGCCGCGGCGATGCGCTACACCGAGGCTCGCCTGGCCGCCATCAGCGACGAGATGCTCGCAGACATCGAGAAGGAGACCGTCGACTTCGTCGACAACTACGACGGCCGCCTCCGCGAGCCGACGGTGCTGCCGGCGCGGCTGCCCAACCTGCTGATCAACGGCTCCTCGGGGATCGCCGTCGGCATGGCTACCAACATTCCGCCCCACAATCTCGACGAGGTGTGCGAGGCCGTCGCCACGCTGATCGACAACCCTGACATGACCGTCGACGAGCTGTGCGAGATCGTCAAGGGGCCCGACTTCCCGACGGGCGCGACGATCTTTCGCTTCGAGGACCAGCGCAACCCGCTCACCGGAGAGAAGGAGCGCATCGACGCGATCCGCCACATGTACGCCACCGGTCGGGGTCGAATCATCATGCGCGCCCAGGTGTCGTTCGAGGAGATCCGCACCGGGCGGATGGCGGTCGTCGTCACCGAGCTGCCCTACCAGGTCAACAAGACCACGCTGATCGAGAAGATGGCCGACCTGGTGGGGCAGAAGCGCATCACCGATGTCAGCGACATACGCGACGAAAGCGACCGGACGGGGATGCGCATCGTCGTGGAGGTAAAGCGGGACGGGTCACCGCACACCGTGATGCAGCAGCTCTTCAAGCACACCCAGCTGCAGACCAGCTTCAGCGCCAACGTGCTGGCGCTGGTCGATGGCCAGCCGGTGACGCTGGGTCTCAAGCGCCTGTTGGAGCACTACATCAGCTATCGGCGTGAGGTGGTCCGCCGCCGCACCGAGTTCGACCTGGCCCGCGCCCAGGAGCGCGCCCACATCCTCGAAGGGCTGAAGATCGCGCTCGACAACCTGGACGAGGTGATCGCCACCATTCGCGCATCGGCTGACACCGATGCCGCGCGCCAAGCGCTCGTCGAGCGCTTCGCCCTCAGCGAGGCTCAGGCCAACGCCATCCTGGAGATGCAGCTTCGTCGCCTGGCTGCGCTCGAGCGCAAGAAGATCGAGGACGAGTACGAGGCCGTGATCCGCCTCATCGCCGCGCTCGAAGAGCTGCTTGCCAACCCGCGGAAGATCTCGATCGCCATCAAGGATGAGCTGACCGAGCTCAAGAAGAAATACGGCAACCCGCGCAAGACACGGATCCAGGCTGACGCCAACCGGGAGCTCACCGCCGAGGACCTGGTCGCGGCCGAAGACGTCGTCGTGACGCTCAGCCAGCGCGGCTACATCAAGCGGCAGGCGATCGACACGTTCCGCTCGCAACGCAGGGGCGGCCGCGGCAAGCTGGCGATGCTCACTCGCGAGGAGGATGCGGTGCGCCACCTGCTGGTGGCCAACACCCACGACAACATCCTGTTCTTCACCAACCGTGGGCGGGTCTTCATCACCAAGGTGCACACCCTGCCCGAGGCCAGCCGCCAGGCAAAGGGCCTGCCGATCATCAACCTCCCCGGCGTCCAGGTCGAGCAGGGCGAGTACGTCAGCGCCATCATCGCCATGCCGCTCTTCGAGCCCGACCATTTCATGGTGATGGCCACCCGCCGCGGCATGATCAAGAAGACCTCTCTGGCGGAGTACGCAAAGATCCGCGCCAACGGGCTGATCGCCATCAACCTGGTCGACGGCGACGAGCTCCGCTGGGTCGGCCTGACCGATGGCCAGAGCGACATCGTGCTCGCCACCCGGAAGGGCCAGGCGGCGCGCTTCCACGAGGCGGAGGTCCGACCGATGGGCCGGGACACGATGGGCGTGACCGGCATCCGGCTGCGCCCCAAGGACGAGGTGATCGGCATGGAGGTGGCGGTTCCGGCTGGTCAACTGCTGGTCGTCACCGAGCAGGGATACGGGAAGCGCACCGACCTCGACGATTTCCCGGTCAAGCATCGCGCCACGGGCGGCGTGATCGCCAACTCGTTGAACGACGAGACGGGCGACGTGGCCGCCGTGCGGATCGTGGGTCGAGAGGACGAGGAGCTCATGCTCATCACCCAGGAGGGATCCATCCTGCGCACCCAGGTGAGCAGCATCAACCGATATCGGAGGCCGTCCCGGGGCGTGACGGTCATGAAGCCAGCGCCCGGCGATCGGATCGTCTCGATCGCGGTCTTCGTCGATGACCGCGAGCCGCTCCCGGTCGAGGCGGAGGTCGACGGGTAGCCGAGGCACGACCGGCTAGAATCGGGCCTGGGGCCGTGTCGTCGCAGGAGAGGGACGTGTACGCCGACGAGTTCAGCATCTACGCCGGCAACGCCAATCGCGCCCTCGCCAGGGAGATCTGCCGCTACCTCAAGACACCGATCGGCGAGGTGGAGGTCTTCCAGTTCGCCAACGAGAACATCTTCGTCCGCGTCCTCGAGAACGTCCGCGAGCAGGATGTCTTCCTGGTCCAGCCGACCTCGCGGCCGGTCAACCAGTCGATCATGGAGCTGCTGATCATGATCGACGCGTTCAAGCGGGCCAGCGCAGGCCGCATCACCGCGGTGATCCCGTTCTACGCTTACGGGCGATCCGACAAAAAGGACCAGCCGCGGGTCCCGATCACCGCCCGCCTGATCGCGGACATGCTCACCGTGGCAGGCGCCGACCGCGTACTGACCATGGACCTCCACCAGGGCCAGATCCAGGGCTTCTTCAGCATCCCGGTCGACGAGCTGACGGCGGTCAACATCCTGTCCCGCTACATCCTGGCCAAGGACCTCGAGGACGTGGTGGTCGTCAGCGAGCTCGGCTTCGCCAAGCGCGCGCGCAACTTTGCGGAGCTCCTCGGCGCACCGCTGGCGATCGTCGAGAAGCGGCGGCTCGGCAATCAGGACGAGACCGAGCTGATGAACGTCATCGGCGAGGTGGGGGGCAAGACCGCGGTGATCATCGACGACGAGATCGACACCGCTGGCTCGCTGATCGAGGCGGTCAAGGCGCTGGTCGCCAAGGGAGCAGGGGAGATCTACGCATGCGCGACGCACGGGGTGTTCAGCAGCCGCGCGCTCGAGCGGATTGCCGAGGCGCCGATTGCCGAGGTGATCATCACCGACACCATCCCGCTGCCGGCGGCGGCCGACCCCGAACGGATCACGGTCCTTCCGGTCGCGCCACTCTTCGGAGAGGCGATCCGGCGCATTCATCGCGGCGAGAGCGTCGGCGCGCTGTTCAGCTCCGAGGTGCAGCTGGTGGAGGAGATGACCTTCTGGGGGAGTCACGCGGAGGAGGATCCGCCGCGACCCGCCGTCGACGACTGAGCGAGCGTCTCGCAGCGGCGGCGGCCCCCCGCCGCCGGTCGAATCGGACCGGACGTCTATACTCCACTCGCCGATGCTGAAGCTCTTCTCTCGGCTGGTCGACTCGAACGATCGGGAGATCCGCCGGCTCGAGCCGATCGTGGCTCTCATCAATGAGCTCGAGCCCGAGTACACCGCCCTCACCGATACCGAACTCCGTGCCAAGACCGCGGAGCTCCGCGCCCGGCTGCGCGACAGCCTGGGCGACCTGCTGCTGCCGCTCGAGGAGCGCCCCGAGGAGCCCGAGCAGGATTCGGAGCTGACCGATGGCGGCGGCGCCGGTCGCGACGAGCTGCGCGCCCAGCAGCGCAAGGAGGACCTGGCCCAGGTCAACGCCGCCCTCGACGAGGTCCTGCCGGAGGCATTCGCCGCGGTCCGCGAGGCGATGCGCCGGGCGCTCCAGAAGCGGCACTACGACGTCCAGCTGATCGGAGGCATGGTCCTCCACCGCGGTCAGATCGCCGAGATGAAGACTGGCGAAGGCAAGACCTTCGTGGCTCCCCTGGCGGCGTACCTCAACGCACTGACCGGCCGCGGCGTGCACGTGGTGACCGTCAATGACTATCTCGCCAAGCGCGACGCGCAGTGGATCGGTCAGGTCTTCCACCGGCTTGGCATGCAGGTCGGCTCGATCCAGCACGATGCCGCCTACCTGTTCGATCCCGACTTTCCCGCCACCGACGAACGGCTGCGAGATCTGCGCCCGGTCGAGCGGGCGGAGGCCTACCGCGCCGACGTCACCTACGGCACCAACAACGAGTTTGGCTTCGACTACCTCCGCGACAACCTCGTCATCGACCTCGAACAGCGCGTGCAGCGAGGCCACTTCTTTGCGATCGTCGATGAGGTCGACAACATTCTCATCGACGAGGCTCGCACGCCCCTGATCATCAGCGGCACCGCGGAAGAGTCGGCCGACAAGTACCTCCAGTTCGCGCGCCTGGTGCCGAGACTGCGTCCCGAGGAGGACTACATCCTCGACGAGAAGTTCAAGCAGGTGGCGATCACCGAGGCCGGGACCGACAAGATGGAGCGCTGGCTCGGCGTCGACAACATGTTCGCCAACGACTTCAGCCTGGCGCGTCACCTGGAGCAGGCGCTCAAGGCCGAGGTGCTCTACAAGCGCGACCGCGACTACGTGGTGAAGGACGGCGAGGTGGTGATCGTCGACGAGTTCACCGGGCGGCTGATGCCGGGCCGCCGCTGGTCCGAGGGACTCCACCAGGCGGTCGAGGCCAAGGAGGGGGTCAACGTCCAGAGCGAGTCGCTGACGCTGGCTACCGTCACGTTCCAGAACTACTTCCGGATGTACGAGAAGCTGGCCGGGATGACCGGCACCGCCGAGACCGAGGCGGAGGAGTTCAACAAGATCTACGGCCTGGAGGTGGTGGTCATCCCCACCAACCGCCCGATGATCCGGGACGACTTCGCGGACCTCGTCTATTCGGGCCAGAAGGGCAAATGGGACGCCGTCGTCGAGGAGATCGCCGAGGAGCACGAGCGCGGCCGCCCGGTCCTGGTCGGTACCGTCAGCGTCGAGGTCAGCGAGATGCTGTCCGAGCTCCTGAAGCGACGCGGCATCAAGCACCACGTCCTGAATGCCAAGTTCCACGAGCGAGAGTCGGAGATCATCGCCCAGGCGGGGCGGAGCGACGCCGTCACGATCGCCACCAACATGGCCGGCCGCGGGACCGACATCCTGCTCGGCGGAAACCCCGAGATGCTTGCGGTCGACCTGCTGCGCCACGAAGGAACGGGCGTGCTGGACGCCACCCCGGACCAGTACGCCGCGGCCCTGGCAGAGGCGGAGCGAACCTGCGCCGAGGATCGCGAGAAGGTCCTCGAGGCGGGGGGACTCCACATCGTCGGCACCGAGCGTCACGAGGCGCGCCGCATCGACAACCAGCTGCGCGGCCGCGCCGGCCGGCAGGGTGACCCGGGGAGCACGCGCTTCTACCTCTCGCTCGAGGACGAGCTGATGCGCCGGTTCGCCTCGGACCGGGTGCAATCCATGATGCGCACCCTCGGGTTCAAGGACGACACCGCCCTCGAGTCGCGGATGGTGAGCAAGACCATCGAGGGCGCGCAGACCCGGGTCGAGGGATACAACTTCGACGCTCGGAAGCACGTGGTCCAGTACGACGACGTGATCAACAAGCAGCGCGAGACGATCTATCGCGAGCGGGGGCGGATCCTGCGCAGCGTGGATCTCTCGCCGACGGTGCTCGGCATGATCGAAGACGAGATCCGCGGGCTTGCCGCCGCAGCAAGCAATGCCGAGTACGCGACCGATTGGAACCGTGAGGGGCTCAAAGCGCAGATGCTGGCGATGGTGCCCGGCCTCGAGCCGACCACGCTGGCGGCAATCGACGAGCTGAACGACGCCGGCCTCCTCGCCGAAACGCTGATCGGCGCTGTCGCCGACGAGTACGACCGCAAGCGCGAGGAAGTCGGCCCGGATGCGATGCTGGTCCTCGAGCGCCTTGTGCTGCTGCGCGTCATCGACTCGCTGTGGGTCGAGCATCTCACCGCGGTTGACGACATGCGGCGGGGGATCGGTCTCCGGGCGTACAGCCAGCGCGACCCGCTCAACGAGTTCAAGGTCGAGGCCTACCAGATGTTCGACGAGCTGAAGGCGACGATCCGCCACGACGTGACCCACACCATATTCCGGGTGACGGTCACACGTGAGCCGGCGACGCCGCAGCCGGTCGCGCGCAACGTCACGGAGAGCCGGCCGGAGCTGACCGACGGGGCCGCCGCCGCAGCGGCGATGTCGGCCACGACCAGCACCTCGGGAGGCGCCGCGGGCCTCTCGAGCATCATCGGGGCTCGCCAACCAGTGAAGGCGGCGGTCAAGCTGGGACGCAACGACCCGTGCTACTGCGGCTCCGGCAAGAAGTACAAGCGCTGCCACGGCGCCTGAATCGGTGGGCGGCGCCGGCGACGGCGGCGGCGGACATGCTCAGCCTCGGTGGCGTCGCTTGGGCGGCGTGAGCGGTGTCTCGTCCTTCGGCTTGGGTCGATCGTAGCGTGAGGCGATCCACACCCTGACGGGCCACAGCAGCACGGTGGCGATGGCGATTCCGGCGACGACCAGCAGAAACGCGAGCGACATGCCGCTGGCCCCATGCATCCCGCGCGCCACGGGTCCGCGGCTCCGCGGGTCCGCCGCCCGATGGGGCCTTCGCACGGGAAATCGCGGCCGCCCCGATGTCCCGGACGGATTGCGAGCGTAAATCGGGCGCCACAAGGGTTGGCAACCGTGGTGCGAGTGGCTACGATGAGGACCGACAAGGAACGCGAGACGCGCAGATCTCGGGTTCCTCGTTTTGCAAGTGGAGCGCTTTGTGAAGCAGTTGACGGCCAGCCCTCGTCCATCCGTCCCCACCGAAGTCTCCCGCACCTCTCCGTCTCCATCTCTCGCACCGGTCACCCGATTCCGAGATCCCGAGCTCCCCTACGAAGACCTGATCGCCTGCGAACGTGACTGCATGCGCTGCAGCTACGCCGCGACTCTCGACTGCGACGGGAACTGCGGCGCATGCCCTCGCCAGACCTACTGCCCGTGCGTCAATCCCGCGAAGCTGCGCGCGAAGTCGGCCCCGCTCGAGATGGAGCTCCCCATGGTCCAGGTACTTGGACGCAATTAAGGACGAGGCGCTGCGGCTCGCGCGCCTCGTGGCCGACACGGCGGTGCGCCTTTGACCTTCCAGGCAAGGAGTCCGAGCTCACCGAGCTGACCGAGCGTTCTGCAGATCCCGGCCTCTGGGACGATCCGGCGGCTGCGCAGACCACCTTGCGGCGCGCGGATGAGCTGCGGGAGGAGATCGGCCGCTGGCGCGGGCTCGAGGACCGGGCGCGAGCCCTCGCCGAGATCGCGGAGCTGGCTGCTGCGGAGCCGGCCGAGGCCCTGATCATCGGTCCTGATCTGGAGCGCGACCTGTCCGGCATCCAGGCCGACTGGGCGCGGATGGAGTCGCAGCTCCTGCTCTCCGATCCGCACGACGCGCGGCCGGCGATCATCGGGATCCACGCCGGCGCCGGCGGCACCGAGAGCCAGGATTGGGCGGAAATGCTGCTCCGCATGTATCTGCGCTGGGCGGAGCGCAACAACTACCGGACGGAGATCCTCGACCAGACCGAGGGCGAGGAGGCCGGGCTCAAGAGCGTGACCTTCAGCATCGACGGCCGATGGGCGTATGGCCGCCTGAAGAGCGAGCGCGGGGTCCACCGCCTGGTGCGCATCAGTCCCTATGACTCGCAGAAGCGACGCCACACCAGCTTCGCGCTGGTCGAGGTCATGCCCGAGGTACCTCCGGATGCGGCGATCGAGATCGATGAGCGTGACCTGCGGGTCGATACCTACCGATCCAGCGGCGCCGGCGGTCAGCACGTCAACAAGACCGACAGCGCGGTGCGCATCACGCACCTGCCGACCGGGATCGTGGTCACCTGCCAGAACGAGCGGAGCCAGATCCAGAACCGCGAACGAGCGATGGCGGTGCTGCGGGCGAAGCTGGTCGAGCGTGCCGAGGAGGAACGGGAGGCCGAGATGGCGGTCATCCGCGGCGTGCATGTCGAGGCAGGATGGGGCAACCAGATCCGCAGCTACGTCCTGCAGCCGTACACGATGGTCAAAGATCTGCGCACCGGCGTCGAGACCAGCAATCCCACCGCCGTCCTCGACGGAGAGATCGACGCGTTCATCGAGGGCTATCTGCGCTCACGCATCGGCGGGGACGGGGCACGCGAGGCGTAGGGCCCCATCGGTACGGGGCACGATCGGCCCACCAACAGACAGGCCCGGCTTTGCTAGCATGCCTGCACCTGACCTCATGACGACCACCCTTCCGCGGCCAACCGCCGCGCCCGCGACCGCATCGACGCTGGCCAAGCCGGTCATCAGCATGGTCGACGTCGGCGTGACCTACCCCAACGGCAAGGTTGCGTTGACCGATGTCAGCGTGGCGATCGCGCCGGGCGAGTACGTGTTCCTGGTCGGCGCCTCCGGCGCGGGCAAGACGACCTTCATCCGACTGCTGATCCGCGATCAGCTGCCGACCAGCGGGCGCGTGGTGGTCGCCGGCAAGGACCTGCTCAGGCTCCGCCGCGGCCAGGTTCCAAAGTTGCGGCGCCGGATCGGGATCGTCTTCCAGGATTTTCGACTGCTGCCGAACAAGACCGCGTACGAGAATGTGGCCTTCGCCCTGGAGGTGACCGGCGCTTCGTCGGCGACCGTGCGGCGGCGCGTCCCCCAGCTCTTGAACCTGGTGGGGCTGCACGAGCACGACAATCACCTGCCGACGCAGCTGTCCGGCGGCGAGCAGCAACGCGTGGCTATCGCGCGCGCCCTGGTCCACGACCCGGCGATCCTGATCGCCGACGAGCCGACCGGCAACCTGGACCCGGTGACCAGCTGGGAGATCATCCAGCTCCTGATCCAGATCAACGAGCTGGGCACCACCGTCCTGATGGCGACCCACAACCAAGAGATCGTCAACGCAATGCGGCGACGGGTCCTGGCGCTCGAGCACGGGACCCTGGTGCGCGACGAGGCGGGCGCCGCCTACGAGCGCGAGTACTGACCGATGCCGTTCGTGCGCTTCGTCGGCTTCTCCGTGATCCGCGCCTGGCAGGGGTTCTGGCGTAACGCGATGATGAGCCTGGCCGCCACGGCCACGGTGGTGCTGATGCTCGTGCTGCTCGCAGGGCTGTTCGTGGTCCTCTCGGGGATGGACTCCGGGTTGAAATTCATCGAAAGCAAGGTCGCCGTCACCGCTCGGCTGCGAGACAACCTGTCCACCACCGACCGAGATGCGCTGCTCGCATACGCCCGCTCACTTCCGGGTGTCAGACAGGTCACCTACGTCTCCCCGGAGATGGCCATGGAACGCCTGCGGCAGGCCTACGCGGATCGCGGCCAGAAGCTCGAGACCGGCGGGGCCAAGATCAGCCTCTATGCCTCGATCGAGGTCGCGCTCATCGGTCCGAGCTATGCCGGCTCGGTGAGTGACGCGCTCCTGGACCCGGCGCATCGGTCCCAGGTGGCCCAGATCACCACCAAGCAATCGGAGTACGACAAGCTGGTCGGCATCATCAATGTGATCCGCACGGTGGGGATCATTGCGCTGGTCCTGGTCGGGCTGACGGTGCTGTTCATGATCGTCAACACCATCCGGATCGCGGTCTACGCCCGCGCCGGCGAGATCGAGATCATGCGCCTGGTGGGCGCCAGCGACTCGTTCATCCGCTGGCCCTTCATCCTGGAGGGGATCCTATGCGGCCTCATCGGCGCGATCGTGGCGGTCGTGATGCTCGCGATCGTGTGGGAGCCGATCCAGCCGATCCTGGTCTCCGTGTTCCAAATGCCGACCGCCGTGAGCCGACAGTTCCTGGCCACCCTCTCCGCGCTGCTGTTCGCGGTCGGGCTGGGGGTGGGGGCGATCGGCAGCTGGATCAGCGTCCGCTCGAATCTCGCGGCGGTGATTTGAGGCGCCGCTCGGGATCGTCGAGCCATTGGCGCCGGCCCATAAGTGAAACGTAATGGCGCCGTAACAGGCTCGATCGAACGCCGCTGCTAAACTCGGGGTTCCAGATGACCGATCCCGCATCTCCGCCCACCGGCGCGCCAGACGCGCAAGAGCTGCCGGCAGGCGAACCTTCTGCCCCGGAGCACGTCCACGCACGGCCCCGATTCGACTCGCCGGTCGCCTGGGTGGTATCCCTGCTGCTGGCGGCAGTCGTCGGCGCGCTCCTCTTCGCCGGCGGCTACCTGGTGGCGGGCGGAAGCGGTGCAACCAGCAGCTGCGCGGCTCCGAGCCAGTCCTTCGCCGCGCTGTGCGACGCCTACGAAAAGTTGAAGACCCAGTTCGTTGACAAGCTCGACGACAAGAAGCTCGCCCAAGGCGCCATCCAGGGCATGTTCCAGTACGGCGTCGCCGATCCCTTCAGCGGCTACATGCCGCCCGACCAGTACCAGCGCGCGCTCGGGGACCTGTCTGGCAAGTTCCAGGGGATCGGCGCCGAGATGGCCCTCAAGAACACGAAGAACCCGGGCGATCTTCAGGCCTGCACGCAGCTCTCGGATACCTGCGTGTTGGTCGTGGTGGCGCCCATCGCCGGGTCGCCGGCGGAGGCGGCCGGACTGCGTGCCGGGGACATCGTCAGCGCCGTGGACGGCAAGAGCGTGAATGGCACGACCATGCAGGATCAGATCAGCAAGGTGCGCGGCCCAGCGGGGACGAAGGTGACACTGACCATCAAGCGGGCGGGGAGCACCTTCGATGTCGCGATCACGCGCTCCCAGATCACGGTTCGCGAGGTCGTGACCAAGATGCTTGCCGGCAGCATCGGCTACATCAAGCTCAACGGCTTCTCTGAGTCGAGCCCCGATCAGTTCCACACGGGGCTGGGCGATCTGCTGTCCAAGGGCGCCACGCGCATCGTCCTGGACCTGCGCGATAACCCCGGCGGCTACATCGTGGCCGCGCAGAGGATTGCCAGCGAGTTCGTCAGCTCCGGCCTGATCTTCAGCCAGGAATCGGCAGGTGGTGAGGTGAAGCGCTGGGACGCGACCAGCGGTGGCGTGGCGACCAACCCGCGCATCCCGGTCGCTGTGCTGGTCAACAACGGGAGCGCGTCCGCGTCCGAGATCGTCACCGCGGCGCTCAAGGAGCTCGGGCGGGCCACGATCATCGGACAGCACACCTATGGCAAGAACACGGTCCAGGTCTGGGCTCCTCTGAAGGACGACGGGGGAGTACGGATCACCATCTCCCGATGGTTCACCCCCGACCACCGCAGCGTTGCGCCGGGTGGCATAAAGCCGGACATCACGGTCGACATCCCCAAGACCAACCCACCGGAGAACGACCTCGTTCTCCAGCGCGCGCTCCAGTTCCTCGCGACCCGGGCGATCGGCGAGACCGGCCCATCACCGTCGGCAAGCGGTCCGGTGAGCCGCCTCGAGATCGGGCTGCAGACCAGCTACGACTGGACCGGGCTGGCCCAGGCCGCTGCGTGACGGCTCGCGGATCGCGGGCGTTGCGTCGCAGGCCATCGGCGTGTAGCATCCGCGCCAACGAAAGGAGGTGGTGTGCAGTGAGTATTCCCTGTCACGCCACCACCGAGGCGGCGAAGTAAGACGCGCCCTTCGCGTGGTAGCGAGGAGGAGCCGGCCCATCGGCCGGCTCTTTCCATGTTCGCCATCCGCGCCATCCGTGCCATGAATGGACGAGACGGACTCTGACCGATGCCCGAGCAGACGATTGCCGTGAACCGGCGCGCGCGCCACCAGTACACCATTGACGAGACGCTGGAGGCGGGGCTGGTGCTGACCGGCACCGAGATCAAGAGCATTCGCGCCGGACGGGTCAACATCGCGGAGGCGTACGCGCGGGTGGAACGCGGCGAGGCCTGGCTCATCGGTGCCAACATCGCCACCTACGCGCAGGGGAACCGGTACAACCACGAGCCGACCCGCACCCGAAAGCTGCTCCTGCACCGCGACGAGATCGCCGAGCTGGTGGGGCGCACGCAAGCGAAGGGCGAGACCCTGGTCCCGCTGCGTCTCTATCTCAAGGACGGGATCGCCAAGCTGGAGATCGGCGTGGCGCGGGGCAAGAAGGCGTGGGACAAGCGCCGGACGATTGCCGAGCGCGACATGCGCCGCGAGCTGGAGCGCGAGACGAAGGCCCGCATCCGCCTCTGACCGTGGAGCCCCGGTTCGTCGGCCCTGGCGCCGCGCAGCAATTGGAACGGCTGTTTCCTTCTGGACGCGGCGTGATACCATCGGTCGGAATCGGCTCGTGGGGATGTCAGGTTTCGACAGGGCTCAGGAGTCGGGGATCGCAAGCCGAGGTCGCCCTCAGGCCTCGTTAAACCGAGGGCAAACCAGTAACTGGCAACAACCAGTTCGCTCTCGCTGCTTAGACAGTGAGCGTTGACATCGCCCTCCCTCGCCGGGCGGTGAAGGCGTCATCAGGCGAGGTGCGGCGTCGCCGACTCCGGTGAGCGGCGTCAAAGAGCCGAGAGGCGCACCGGATAGCGCGCGGAGCACCCCGCCGGTTGGGGGCCCGCGAGGCGAAGATCAAGTAAGCCGGAAACGCTTGTAGGAAGTCCCCGGTAACTCGGTTCTGGACGGGGAGTTCGATTCTCCCCCATCTCCACCACTCCACGCCCGGCGCGCATTGCGACCGCAGACCGTTCGGTCGCGAGGTCGGCGAGAAACTCGTCTCTCGCCTCGTCAACCTCCCTCCCCGCGCCGTGTGGTCCGGCCCAAACCGGGCTCGGCGGCTCTATGAAGCAGCGCTTGCGTGTGCTACGGTGCGCGCCGCGGGCGCAAGCTCTAAGTGATTCATTAGGAGGGTTCCGGGTCTCATGAACTTCGGCAGGTTGAACCAGAACGAAAAGCTCGCGGCGTACGGGGCTATCGCGGCCATCATCGGCACGATCCTGACACTGTTCGGCTACGGCGGCGCGGCCGGCCTGTGGCTGACCTTCCTCCTCGCCCTTGCCATGCTCTTCGTCGTCTTCCAGCCACAGATCGCGGCTACGACGTCGCTTCCCGGATCGAAGGGCAGCTTGATGCTCATCATCGGCGGTATCGCTGCCCTTGGCGCGCTGCTTGGCCTCCTGGGGTTGCTGAGCCTCCTCGCGTTCATCGGTGCCTATGTCGGCTTCATCCTGCTGCCTCTGATCGGGCTGGTCCTTGGGATCGTCGGCGGTTTCCTGATGGGATGGGCTGGCTGGCGCGAGTTCCAGGCCGAGGGGGGCAAGTTCCAGATCGGGAGCGGACCGCGCCCCTGACCGTTCGCCTGCGTATCACCTGAACACCAACTGACCGGCGCCCGCCGGTCACGCGCTTCCAGCTGAACGAGCAGGTCCCCACCGGGCCTGCTCGTCGGGTTATCCCGCGACGAGCTGGCGATACCGCTCGGTAAGCTCACGCACCGCGTCGGCGCGCGAGATTCCCGCCGGCGAGGCCGCCTGGAGACGCGCCACCACCACCTCGCCGGCCAGCCCGTCGTCGATCGCGTCGACCGCCTCCGCCAACGAGGCGGCGCGCTCGGGATCCCGCTCCGTTGCACACAGCCAGCGGACGAGGCCCGCCAGATCGGCGTGCGTCGCCTCCAGCTCCGGCGGCGCGTCGTCGAGCGCCTCCTCGAAATGGGCGATCGCCGCGTTCAGAAGCTCCGAGCGCTGCAGCGGGCCGGAGGCCTGCGAAGGCAGCGTCCCACGGTTCGCGCCGAAGACGAGCCGATAGCCCGCGCTGCCCGCGCGCGCGCCGTCGCCGGCGCCGGCGCGGAAGCCGACCCACGGGCCGCCCTCCGGCAGCCGACCGATGGCGCAGGCCGCGATTCCCCGGTCGGGCATCGGTCTGTGCTGCTCAGTCCTCGATCTTGGTGGCCGGCAGCACCACGATCCGCCGGTTGGGCTCGACGCCGACGCTCTGGGTGCGGACCGATGGGTTCTCCAGGAGCGCCATGTGCACGATCCTGCGCTCCACGGCGGGCATCGCCTCGAGCTGGATGATCTTGCCGGTCTGGAGCACGCGCTTGGCGGCGCGGTCGGCCACGTCGCGGAGCTGCTCCTCGCGACGTCCGCGATAGTTCTCGACATCGACCGCGATCCGGTTCCACTGGCCCTCCCGCTTGGAGACGATCAGGTTGACCAGATGCTGCAGGGACGCGAGCTTCTCTCCTCGACGCCCGATGAGCACGCCGAGATCCGAGCCCTTGACGTTGAGCTTGGCCGTCTCTCCGCCGGTGGCGATCTCCACGCTGCTCGGGATGTCCATCAGGCGCAGCAGCTCTTCCAGGACACTCTTCGCCTCATCGAGGATGGCGCGCTCCTTCTCGGAGAGCTCCTCGAGCGGCTTGCCCGGGATGAAGGGCACCGATTCGCGCGGCGGCCTATCGCCCTCGGGACGCGGCGGCCGCTCCGGACGATCAGGGCGGTCGGACCTTGGCGGCCGTGCGCTGCGATCACCGCGGCTCCCTCGGTAGCCACCCGGCTCGCGACCGTTGCTCTCGCCGCGCCCTCGACCACCGGGGCGCCCACGGCCACCCCGCTCGGAGCGACCGCGGAACGGTGATTGGGCACGGGACAGCTCGGCCGCCTGGTCATCGGCGAGGGCCTCGTCGGGGATGTCCGCCTCGGCAGCCGCTGGATCCGCGGTGCCGGGAGATTCGACGCGAGGCGCCTCGTCCTCCGGACCGGGTGTATCGGTCTGGGGGGCTCGCAGGCTTGGAGCCGCCGCGACCGCCGACCTGGGAGCGGCCAGGATACGGGCCTCCTCGCCCCCGACGCCCAGGATGCCGCGACTGCCCTGGGACAGGATCTCGATATCGAGCTCGCTCAGGTCCGCACTGAATTCCTTCATCGCGGTGCGGATTGCTTCCTCGACATTCTTGCCACTGAACTCTCGAAAGGTCATCGTTTTCGGCCCTCCCGGCCACGTCGCTTCTTTTGCGCGGGTCGCTGACTCGCCGGACGTCTGACGCCGCCGGCGGCGTTCCCCGAGCGCATCGGCTCTGGTTGAGCTGGGGGTGTGGCCTCCTCGGTGCGCCGCGGACGGCTGACGATCCCCGGCTCGGTGCGCGGCACGAAGGCCGGCTGCCAGCCGAGGATCGGGAAGAGGTTGCCCCAGCCCATCATCAATGCCTGCTGTCCGACCAGGTAGCCGGTGTACACGATCCAGTACAGGATCAGGCCGCTCGGGAAGAGGCCGCCCCAGAAGATCGTCAGCAGCGGGAAGAGGTAGGTCATCGTGCTCGTCGCGCTCGACGTCGGGTCGTCCGGGTTCGGCCGCGGGCTGGTCATCTTGACCTGCACGAACTGAAGGACGGCGGCGATCACCGCCAGCCCCGAGATCGCGAACGTCCCGACCGGGACCGAGAAGACGTGATCGACAGCAGCGAGATTGAGGTGCTGGCCGGTGAAGGGGTTGAACAGCCAGCTCACGATCGTGTTCACCGGCTGGTGGAGCTGGAGCGGGTCGATGAGCTGGCAGTTGAGTGGCAGGAAGTGGCTCAGCTCCGGGCGCGCGAGCTGCGGCAGGTCGCAGGCCCCGGTGACCGGCACGGTCCAGTGATCCGCTTGGGCGGCGGGCACGATGTGCAGCGCCGTCTGCAGCTTTCCGAAGTCCGCTTTGACCGATTCCGTGACCGCGAACGTGACGTCGCTGGATGCGCGGATCAGCGCCTGGTACAGCGCGAAGAGGATCGGGAGCTGGAGGACGACCGGCAGGCAGCCGGCGGCGGGGTTGACGCCGTGCTCCTTGTAGAGCGCCATCGTCTCTTCACTGATCTTCTGCCGGTTCCCCTTGTGCTTGCGCTGCACCTCGCGGATGAGCGGCTGCATGCGCTGCATCTCTCGCTGCGAGCGGATCTGCCGGATGAACAGCGGTGCCAGCAAGGTCCGGATCAGGATGGTGAAGACGATGATCGCCAGCGCGAAGTCACTGAAGAGCAGGTGGTAGAAGGCGATCAGCAGGTTGAAGAGTGGCAGGAAGAAGACGTCCCACGGTGGGGTGAAGTGCTGGATTCCCATGAAGCCGGCGGCGGCGATGGTCAAGGCTGCTTCTCGCTCATCGGACCGGGTCGTAGCCGCCGGGATGCAGGGGCTGGCAGCGACCGATGCGACGCAGGCCCATCCAGCTGCCCTTCAGCAGGCCGTAGCGCTCGATGGCCTGGTACGTGTATCGCGAGCACGAGGGCGTGTAGCGGCAGCTCGGCGGCATCCAGAAGGTGAGCTTCTGGTAGGCGATGATCAGTCCCAGCCCGATCTTCCTCATCTCCCGATTCCCGACCGTTCCAGCAGCCAGCCGAGCGCGTCGCGCAGCTGCGCGTACGTCGCCGTCGCCGCCTCCGGCCGCGCGATCACCAGCAGATCCCAGCCCGCTCCCATCTCGCCGAGCCGCTCACGCATCAGTGCGCGCAGCCGGCGCCGTACTCGGTTTCGCTGAACGGCCCCACCGAGGGACCGCGGAGTCGCCAGACCGATGCGGGTTCCCGGCTCATCGGTGCGCATCCAGCGCAGGACGAGGAGCCGCGTGCCGCGTGTCCTGCCACGACGCCCCAGGACCTCGAAGTCAGCCTTGCGCCTAAGCATCGAAAGGCCGGTCGCGCGCCGGGTCAGACGGTCAGACGCTTGCGCCCCTTTGCCCTGCGACGGGCGAGCACGCGGCGACCACCCCGCGAAGCCATGCGGGCCCGGAAGCCATGCTCTCGCTTCCGTGCGCGCTTCTTGGGCTGGTACGTCCTCTTCATCGGTGCGTGATCGTCCTCGTTCAGCGGCGATTCGGGCCCAAACACACGAACGGCTGGCATCCTCGCCAGCCTCGCGCACGACCTCTGGAGGGCCCGGTTCGCTCTTCGGCGGATTCTACCGACGGCCCGCATGGGCGTCAAACCACAGTCCGCATCCGTCGCAGCCATGTCCGGAGGCGGCTGAAAAATAGCCGCGGCGACTGATTGCCTGCGCCGAAATCAGACTGCTACACTACCGCGACCCCACGCGGCTGGACGTCCCATTGACCGGGCGCCGGCAGCCTCGGAGGCGATCGGCTCCACCACGAAACGGCCCCTTGTCGCGGTTTGGGAGAAGGCTCATTGATGGACGCGAAGCAGGTTTGGCGCGCCGTTCTCGGGGAGCTCCAGATCAGCCTCTCGCCCGCCAACTTCGAGACCTGGCTCAAGGACACGTCCCTCGTCGAGATCGACGAGAACCGCTTTCGGATCGCCGCCCCCAATGGCTTCGCGCGTGACTGGCTCGACAACCGATACCGCCCGCTGATCAGCCAGACCGTGGCCCGCGTGGTGGGCGGCTCGGTGCAGGTCGAGTTCGTGGTCGCCGATGCCGCGGGTCCCATCCCCGAGCAGGTCGACGAGGACCACGCCCTGGTCCTGCCGCCCGCGTCGGCCGGCGGCAACACCGTCAACCTCAACAGCCGGTACACGTTCAGCAACTTCATCGTGGGCTCCGCCAACCGGTTGGCGCACGCCGCCGCGCTATCCGTCGCGGAGCGCCCGGGGCATGCCTACAACCCACTCTTCCTGTACGGCGGCGTGGGGCTCGGGAAGACGCACCTGATGCACGCCATCGGCAACGCGGTGGCGACCAAGTTTCCACGCAAGCGGATCCTGTATGCCACCAGCGAGAAGTTCACGAACGACTTCATCAACTCCATCCGCGAGCAGAAGATGGAGGACTTCCGCGGCCGCTACCGGCGCATCGACGTGCTCCTCATCGACGACATCCAGTTCATCGCCGAGCGGGAGCGCACGCAGGAGGAGTTCTTCCACACGTTCAACGCCATCCACGAGGCCGGAAAGCAGATCGTCCTGTCCAGCGACCGGCCGCCCAAGGCGATCACCACCTTGGAGGATCGTCTCCGCAGCCGCTTCGAGTGGGGACTAATCGCCGACCTGACGCCCCCCGATCTCGAGACCCGGATCGCGATCCTGCGCAGCAAGGCCGAGGATCAGCTCAACCTCATCCCCTCCGAGGTGATCGACTTCATCGCGCGCAAGGTGGTGAGCAACGTCCGCGAGCTGGAGGGGGCGCTGAATCGGGTGGTGGCCTACGCCAGCATGAGCGGAATGCCGATCAACATCGAGCTGGCGAGCGCGGTCCTCAGCAACGTGATGTACAACCCCAAGAAGCGGTCGATCACGCCCCAGCGCATCGTGCGCGCCGTCGCCGACTACTACGGCGTGAACCTCGACCTGCTGCGCAGCAGCAAGCGTGACCGCGCGATCGTCGTCCCGCGCCAGATCGCCATGTTCCTGATCCGCGAGGAGACCGATATCAGCCTGCTCCGGATCGGCGCCGAGCTCGGCGGTCGCGACCACTCGACGGTGCTGCACGCCTGCGACAAGATCGCCCGCGAGATGAGCGAGAACGATGAGATGCGTCGCGAGATCTCGGCGGTCCGGGAGATGATCTACTCGGAGTGACAGCTGGGCGATTGGTCAGGCGACTGCCGCCTCTGCGTGCGGTGCATCGTGGATAACCGGGCCGATCCGGTGGATATCCGTCCGTCGCTGTGGACAACTCGGCCACGGATACCGGCGGCGCTCGGAGCACTCTCCACCGTTGTTGGTCTGACATTCCCTGGCGGTCCGCAGCCGGCGGGGCGGCTGTCCACATCGGCAGATCGGTTCTCCGCCCCCGGACCGGTGGCGCGGGAGCACGGCGGCGTCCATCGGTCCACACCATCCACACCCCTACGACGAGAGACGACCAGACGCTATCCTTCTCCTTAGAACAGTAGTGACGTGAGCGTGTTGCGTGGAGTCCTCCCGCACACCACACGCGAGGATGACCAGACAACCATGAACGTCTCGGTGATGCAGGAGAACCTCGCCCGCGGTCTCCAGATCGTGAGCCGCGCGGTGAGCAGCAGGGCCACGCTTCCGGTGCTCGCCAACGTGCTCCTCAAAACGGAGAACGCGGGGCTCAAACTGACCGCCACCAACCTGGAGATCGGCATCAACTGCTGGGTTCCGGGCAAGGTTGCGGAGGAGGGCGAGATCACCGTCCCGGCCAAGCTGATCACCGATCTGGTGGCGTCGCTGCCGAACCAGCGGATCGACCTCCAGCTGTCTGCCAAGGATCGAACCCTGAAGCTCGTGTGCGCCGGGAGTCGCTCGTCGATCAAGGGCATCGACGCCGACGAGTTCCCGGTCGTGGCTGCCATCGGCGACGCCCCGGCCACCAGCGTCGAGGCGCGGGCCCTGCGCGAGGCCCTGGGTGAGGTCGTCTTCGCCGCGGCCAGCGACGAGAGCCGCCCGATCCTGACCGGCGTGCTCACCAAGCTGAACCGAGAGACGATGACGCTGGCCGCCGCAGACAACTACCGAATCGCCGTGCGCAGCGTGAAGCTCAACACCGCGGTCGCTGCCGAGCTGACGATCGTGGTCCCGGCGCGCTCCTACGCGGAGCTGATGCGCATCCTCCCGGATGCTGACGACCCGATCGAGATCACCGTCACCCCCAACAAGAGCCAGGTCCTCTTCCACGTGGAAGGAATCGACCTGGTCAGCCGCCTGATCGAGGGCCAGTTCCCGAACTATGAGCCGGTGATTCCGACCGCTCATACCTCGCGAGCCGTCCTCGACCGTGAGGCGTTTCTGGCCGGAACCCGGCGGGCGAGCATCTTTGCCCGCGACAGCGCCAACATCGTGAAGATCGAGGTCGGAGCCGACGGATCCAACGGCAATCCGGTGTCGATCACCGCGCACGCCGCCGACATCGGCGATAACGCGGACTCGCTGGAGGCCACGGTCGAGGGCTCGGCGACGACCATCGCGTTCAACGCCCGGTACCTGATCGACGTGTTGAGCAACCTCGGCTCCGACGAGGCGGCGCTGGAGCTCTCCGGACCGCTCGCTCCCGGCGTGATCCGCGGCGTCGGCAAGGACGACTACGTCCACGTCATCATGCCGGTCCGGACCGCATCGTGAGCCGGGTGGGCTCGCGGGCGACCTGACCGATCATGCCGGCCGGCCCACCCCGCTGACCGATGAGACTGACGCGGCTGAGCCTGGAGCAGTACCGCAGCTACGCGTCGGCGGAGCTCCATCCCGACCCGGGACTGACCATCATCGCCGGGCCCAACGGAGCCGGCAAGACAAACCTGCTGGAGGCGATCTGGGTGGCGATCACCGGCCGGTCCCATCGCGCCGCCGCCGATCATGAGCTGGTGCGTCACGGCGCGCCGTGGGCGCGCGTCCGCCTCGACCTGAGCGACGAGCATCTCAACCCCAGCCGCGTGGAGCTGGTGGTACCCGGCCTGGAGGCTGGCCCCGAGGTGCGCAAGCGGCTGTTGGTGAACGGCCTGTCGCGCCGACCGTCGAGCCTGACCGAGACGGTACGCGCCGTCCTCTTCCGTCCCGAGGAGATGCTGCTGGTGGTGGGTCCGCCCAGCGACAGGCGCCGCTTCCTGGATGGGATCCTGGCACAGTCGGATCGCCGCGCTGCCCGGGACCTGGTCGACCTCGCGCGCGTCATCGCCCAGCGCAACGCGCTGCTCCGCGCCATCCGCGCGGATGAGGCGCAACCGGCCCAGCTGGACTTCTGGGACGAGCAGCTGGTGACGATCGGCTCGCGGGTGATGGCGGTGCGCGTGGCGGTCGTGGCGCGGCTCGCGGAGCGGATCGGCGCGTTGCACTCTACGGTGGCTGCCACCCACGAGGATGCGGGCGCGGTGCGCCTCGAGTACGTGGACTCGCTCCGGGACGCGTGGCCCGAGCGCTCGTCGATGGCCGCAGCCGGGGAGCTGGAGGGGCCGTTCCGGACCCGATTGGCGGAG
>JALYXZ010000128.1 GCA_030946825.1 Chloroflexota bacterium
GAAGCCAGCCTGCACGCAGTCGAGGTTCGTCAACCCGGCTGCGGCCGCTCGGTCCGCGAGGACCTTCAACATCACTGGTGAGACGTCGACCGCCGTGACATTCCCGAACCGCTGCGCCGACGCAAGCGCAAACTGCCCTGTCGCTGCGCCGAAGTCAACGACCGTCGACGACCGGTTCAGGCCGTGAGCCTCGAATATCGATAGATCCTCAGCGGGATCGGGGTGCCCTTGCTTCTGGTCGTAGCCCACGACGTAGGCGGGATCGAGATGCTCCGGACCCGCGTGAGACAGTTCGTCGATCATCCACGGCTCGGCCATCCGGCGATTCTACGGGCACTCGTGGGCAACGCCCGAGTGGATCGCACAGGCCCAAGCGGGGAGGCTCCCGGCCGCGTCGCAGAATAGGTCAGCCGGCCGTCCCGCCAGGCGAGGAGCCGATCGAGGCGACCTCGAGCCAGACTCGATAGGCTACGAGCCGTGACGCTCCCCAGAAAGCGAAGGGCCGGCAGGCCCGCCGCGGAGGCTGTCGCATTGCCAGCCGAGGTGGTGGACCTGCCGGGCCATCCCGGAACGACGAAGCGTCAGACCTCCTTGTACTCGCCCTCGATCGTCTCGCCCTCGCCCTCGGGGCTCGCCGCGCCGGCCGTCCCATTGGCGCCCCCCGCGGTCCCGTCGGTGCCGCCCGCCTCTCCGGCCTCGTAGGCACGGGTCCCGATCCGCTGCAGCACCTCGGCGAGCTGCTGCTTGGTGGAGTCGATGACCCCGGCATCGGTGCCCTTCAGCGCCTCGCGGACCGCATCGATCCGTGACTGCACCTCCGAGCGCTCCTCCTCGCTGACCTTGTCACCGAGGTCGTTGAGCAGCCGCTCGCCCTGGAAGGTGAGCGCGTCGGCCTCGTTGCGCGACTCGACCTCGGCTCGTCGCCTACGGTCCTCCTCCGCGTGCTCGGCGGCTTCGCGGACCATCTGATCGACGTCCTCCTTGGCGAGCATCGAGGAGGCGGTGATGGTGACCTTCTGCTCCTTGTTGGTGGCCTTATCCTTGGCGGTCACGTTCAGGATCCCGTTGGCGTCGATGTCGAACGTGACCTCGACCTGTGGCACCCCACGCGGGGCTGCCGGGATCCCATCCAGGCGGAAGGTCGCCAGCTTCTTGTTGTCCGCGGCCATCTCTCGCTCGCCCTGGAGGACGACGATGTCGACCGACGGCTGGTTGTCGCTGGCCGTGGAGAAGATCTGGGTGTGCGACGTCGGGATCGTGGTGTTGCGGTTGATCATCTTGGTCGCCACGCCGCCGAGGGTCTCGATCCCCAGCGAGAGCGGCGTGACGTCGAGCAGCAGGACGTCCTTCACCTCGCCGCCCAGCACCCCGGCCTGGATCGCGGCACCGACCGCCACCACCTCGTCGGGGTTGACGCCCTTGTGCGGCTCCTTGCCGGCGAACATGCGCTTCACCGCCTCCACGACGGCCGGCATCCGCGTCTGGCCACCGACCAGGATCACCTCGTCGATGTCCCCAGGTTGCAGGCCTGCATCGGCCAGCGCCTGCTTCACCGGGCCTTCGGTCTGACGGACGAGGTCGGACACCAGGTCCTCGAGCTTGGCACGGCTGAGGGTCGTGACCAGGTGCTTGGGGCCAGTCTGATCGGCGCTGATGAAGGGCAGGTTGATCTCGGAGGTGGCGGTCGACGAGAGCTCGATCTTCGCCCGCTCGGCTGCCTCCTTGAGCCGCTGCAGGGCGATCCGATCCTTGCTCAGGTCGATCCCCTGCTCCTTGCGGAACTCCTCGGTCAGCCAGCTGATGATCCGCTGGTCGAAGTCGTCGCCGCCGAGGTGCGTGTCGCCGTTGGTGCTGCGGACCTCGAAGACCCCCTCCGACAGCTCGAGGATGGAGATGTCGAAGGTGCCGCCACCGAGGTCGTAGACCGCGATCTTCTCGTCCTTGGTCTTGTCCAGCCCGTATGCCAGCGCCGAGGCGGTCGGCTCGTTGACGATCCGCTTGACGTCCAGGCCGGCGATCCGACCGGCGTCCTTGGTCGCCTGTCGCTGGGTGTCATCGAAGTAGGCTGGGACGGTGATCACCGCCTCGGTCACCTTCTCGCCCAGGTAGGCCTCCGCATCGCCCTTGAGCTTCTGCAGGATCATGGCGCTGATCTCGGGAGGGGTGAAGGTCTTGCCGTTGGCCAGCTTGACGGCCACTCCATCCGACTTCGGGTCCTTGGCGACCTCGTAGGGCACCAGGTCCTTGCTGCGCTGCACCTCCGGGTCGCCGAACCGACGGCCCATGAAGCGCTTGATGCTGAAGATCGTGTTCTCCGGATTGGTGATCGCCTGGCGCTTGGCGACCTGGCCGACGAGCCGTTCCCCGCTCTTGGCGAAGGCGACCACGGAGGGCGTGATCCGGGCCCCCTCCGCGTTGGTGATGACCTGGGGCTCGCCGCCCTCCATGACGGCAACCACAGAGTTGGTGGTGCCGAGGTCGATACCGATGATTTTGCCCATGGATCAGTGCTCCTTCGGGTTGTTCGCGACCTTGACGAGCGCCGGGCGGAGGACCCGGTCGTGGAGCCGATAGCCCCGCTGCAGCTCGTCGATCACCTGGTTGTCGGGATGGTCTGCGGTCTCCTCGTGGACGACCGCCTCGTGGAGATTGGGGTCGAATGGCTGGCCCTGTGCCTCGATCGGAGTCACGCCCTCGGACTCCAGGAGGTTCCGCAGCTTGCGCTCGACGAGGCGCACGCCCTCGACCCACGCCTCGTGGGCGTCCGCCGGCACGCTGGCCAGCGCCCGGTCGAAGTCGTCGAGGACGGCGAGCAGCTTGCCGATCAGCAGCGCATTGCTGAACTGGACGACGCTTCCTCGCTCCTCGTCGGTGCGGCGGCGAAAGTTCGAGAGGTCGGCAGCGGTCCGCTGCCAGCTGCGCAGGTTCTCCTCGGCGCGGTCGCGGGCCGCTGCCAGCTCGCGCTCGAGGGTGTCGATCCGCTCCGCCAGCTCGCTGCGGGTCGGGGTCGGAATGGAGTCGGCGCGCTCCTCCGCGCGGGTGCGCGGCCGAACGCCACCGTTGGTCGGGTTATCAGTCATGGGTCTCGCCATATTGCGCATTGATGAGCTCATCCAGGAGCGCCGACAGGTAACGGACGGTCGGGATCGCGCGGGGGTACGGCATTCGCGTCGGTCCCACCACACCCAGCAACCCGAGTGCCCGCTCGGGTGCGCCGTAGGGGGCGAAGATCAGGCTGACCTCCTGCATCGCGTCGTTGCTGTTCTCGCGACCGATGATCACGTGCACGCCACCACCCCGGGTCACGACCGGGATGAGCTGCTCCAGGAAGTCGCTTCGCCGCAGCACCTCGAGGACCGTCCGCAGCTTGCTGCCCTCGGCGAACTCGGGCTGCTCGAGCACGTTGACGATCCCGTCGGTGACGACCTCTTCGATCGTCAGCGAGTCGGCATCCTCGAGCACCTGGACGATCATCTCCGCGACGTGCGCGGCGAGCAGCGAGAGGCGCAGGCGGCGACGGCGGACCTGCGGCGCGGCCAGGCCGCTGAGCTCCACGTTGAGCTCGCGTGCTACGGCATCGAGCTCCGGCTGGGCGATGCGCGTCCCGGGAAGCTGCCGATCCAGCGCCGACCGATCGAGACGCCGCTGCACGACGTTCCCGTCGGCAAGGACCAGCACCGCCAGGCGGGCTCCATCTGGCAGCTCAACGAGCTGGATGTGGCCGTAGCGGGCGCGCCGCGCCCGGGCGGGCGTCACCACCGATGCGGAGCGCGTGCTGGCCGCGAGGATCGAGGCCGTCAGTCGCAGCCACTCGTTGCTGGTCAGCGCCACCTGGCTGAACTGGTGGCGGATCATCAGCCGATCCGAGCGGTCCAGCTCCGCTTCGTGCATCAGCGATTCGACGTACACGCGATAGCCGAGGTCCGAGGGAACGCGTCCGGCGCTGGTGTGCGGATGGCTGAGCAGGCCGAGCGCCTCGAGCTCCGCCATCGCGCTGCGGATCGTCGCGGGGGAGACGCCGAACCCGTAGCGTCCGACGAGGCCCTTGGAGCCGACCGGCGTCGCGGTCAACAGGTGGTCCTCGACCACGGCGCGCAGCACGGACTGCTGGCGCTCGGTCAGCACTGACGCTGGCCGGCGCGGATCACCCAGGTTTGCCTGCACTCTGTGTTCGCCGACCATCCACCAGCTCCGCAAGGGAGGACGAACCTTCGATCCTCCGTTAGCACTCAATGGTTGAGAGTGCCAATCTCGTAGGCGCCTATGGTAGGCAACCGGCCTGACCGATGTCAACGCGCGGCGAGCAGCCCGTCCGCGTCGTCCGCGGCCGGCGTCAGAAACGGCAGCAGTGCCTCGCTGGCGAGCAGACGTCCCCGAGTGCTGAGGCGCAGCGAGGTGTCGGTCAGCTCGATCAGCCCGGCACGCCGCCCGGCTTCGACCGCCGCCGGAAAGCGCTCGATGGGGTCGACTCCGAACTCCGCGCTGAAGGCGCGCCGGCTGAGTCCGGAGACGAAGCGCATGCCGAGCGCCACCGCCTCGAAGGCACGGGTCGGCGCATCGAGCCTCTCGCGACCCTCCGCCGGAGGCTCGCCGGCTTCGACCCGCTCGATGTAGCGATCGAGGCTCCGCACGTTCCACGAGCGCGACTCGCCGTCAAAGGAGTGCGCCCCGGCCCCGAGGCCGAGGTACGGCACCCGGCGCCAGTAGGCGGCGTTGTGCCGCGACTCGCGCCCGGGGGCGGCCCACGACGAGAGCTCATAGTGACGGTATCCCGATTCCGCCAGCAGCTCCTCGGCGAGTCGATACTGGTCGGCGGCCAGGTCGTCGTCCTGACGCGCCGCGAGCCGACGGCGCCATCGCAGCGCGCCGTCGCGCGGTGGCGCGGCCCACTCGTCGGGCTCGAGAACCAGCTGCAGCGCGTACAGCGACAGGTGATCCGGCTCGAGGGCGACCGCCGCGCGCAGGTTGGCGCGCCAGTCGTCGAGTGACTGGCCCGGGACCCCATACATCAGGTCGATGCTCACGTTCTCGAATCCCGCGGCGCGCGCCGCGCGATAAGCCGCGCGTGCCTCCTCCGCAGTGTGCCCCCGCGCGAGCGTCACGAGGTCTCGGTTCCGCAGCGACTGCACGCCCAGCGAGATGCGGTTCACGCCCGCGGCCCGCAGCCCCGACCAGTCGGGCGTCTCCCGCGCGCTGGGGTTGGCCTCCAGGGTCACCTCGTCGGGCTGCACGCCACAGTGGTCGACGGTGCCGTCGATCAGCGCCCCGATCATCGGGGCCGCGACCAGCGAGGGAGTGCCGCCCCCGAAGTAGATCGTCGCCAGCCGTCCCGGGACGGCCCGCATCGCCAACTCGCGGTGCAGCGCGGCGACGTACCGAGGAATCTCGTTGGCGCGGCCAGCGATGGTGGCGAAATCGCAGTAGGCGCACACGAGCCGGCAGAACGGGACGTGGATGTACAGGTGCTGTGTTCCGGTGCCCCGGCGACCCCCGTCCACCGCGCGCCGCGGGCGCGCCACTCAGATGGGGCGCTGCCGCAGCCGCCCGCCGGCGAATGCGAAGAAGCTCATGGTCACCGCGAAGTGGCCCACGATGGCGGGGATCACCGAGCCGGTGGTGATCGTCGCCAGCCCCGCGGCGTAGCCGAGGATCACGGAGCCGATCAGGAAATACCAGTCCCGCTCCTGCCAGAGGCGCCGATGGGCGAGCCCGTAGACCAGCGCCTGGACCAGGACCGCGACGCCTGCGGAGAGGCCTGCGAAGATCAGCATGCCCAGCACGATGGAGCGGAACTGCAGCTCCTCGCTGACCGCGTTGGCGGCCGCCCCGACGACCCGGTTGGGGAGCAGCTGGGATGGCAGCGGCAGGATCCCACCGAAACGCAGGTAGGCGAGCACCGCCGCGTTGATGAGAGCCACCAACACGAAGGTGAGCATCACCGGCAGGAGCGTCCCCGGCTGCCCACCTTGGAGGAACAGCTGCGCGCGTCCGCGGGGGATGATCAGCGCGATGCCGGCCGCGAACAGCAGCACCAGGGCGTAGTAGCTCAGCGGGCCGAGCCAGGTCGAGCGGTAGCGGAAGTAGTCGGAGCGCACGATCCGGTCGGAGTCGAAGCGGAGCAGGACCATGAACAGGGTCAGCCCCAGCGCGATCGCCAGGCGCAGCGATTCGAGGAAGCTCACGAGGTTTCCCGGTTCATGCGCAGGACGGCTAGGAACGCCTCCTGCGGGATCTCGACCGAGCCGATCCGCTTCATCCGCTGCTTCCCCTCCTTCTGCTTCTCGAGGAGCTTGCGCTTGCGGGTGATGTCCCCGCCGTAGCACTTGGCGAGCACGTTCTTGCGCATCGCCCGGATCGTCTCTCGGCTGATGATATGAGAACCGATGGCGGCCTGGACCGGCACTTCGAACAGCTGCCGGGGGATCAGCTGCCTGAGCTTCTCGACCAGCCCCTTGCCGGCGCGATGCGCCTGCGACCGATGCACGATCAGCGAAAGCGCGTCCACGGGCTCGGCGTTGACCAGGATGTCGAGCTTGACCAGGTCTCCGGGGCGGTATCCGAGGTAGTGGTAGTCGAGGCTGGCGTAGCCGCTGCTGCGGCTCTTGAGCTGATCGTAGAAATCGATGATCAGCTCGGCGAGCGGCATCTCGATGTGGACGTTGACCCGAGTCGGGTCAAGGTACTCCATGTTCTTGAGCTCGCCCCGCCTCGCGGTCGCAAGCTCGATGATCGAGCCGATGTACAGGGTCGGCGTGATCACCTCGGCCGCCACCCACGGCTCGCTGATCTGGTCGATCTCCCCCGCGTTGGGCATCTTCGCCGGGTTGTCGACCACCAGCTCGCCCTCGCGGTTGAGACTACTGACCCGGTACTCGACCGAGGGGACAGAGGCGATCAGCTCCAGCCCGAACTCGCGCTCGAGCCGCTCCTGCACGATCTCCATGTGGAGCAGTCCCAGGAAGCCGCAGCGGAAGCCGAACCCGAGCGCGACGCTCGACTCCGGCTCGTAGACGAAGCTCGCGTCGTTGAGGTGCAGCCGGTCGAGCGCATCGCGCAGCAGCGGATAGTCGTCGCCGCGCATCGGGTAGATGCCGGCGAAGACCAGCGGGAGGGCCTGCTTGTAGCCCGGCAGCGGTGCGGTGGCGGGCCGATCGGCATCGGTCAACGTGTCGCCCACCCGGGCGTCGCCGATGCTCTTCAGCCCGCTCGCCACGTAGCCGACCTCGCCGACCGACAGCGACCGGGTGGCGACCGGCCCCGGGCGGAAATAGCCGAGCTCCAGGATGTCCGACTCGACGCCGGTCGCCATGAAGCGAATCCGCTCGTGGTCGCGAAGGGTGCCGTTCGCGAGTCGGACATAGGCTACGACCCCCTTGTACGGGTCGTAGTGGCTGTCGAACACCAGGGCCTGGACCGGGGCCCGCGGGCTCCCGGCGGGCGGAGGGATACGGGCAACGATCGCATGCAGGATCTCGTCGATCCCGGTTCCATCCTTGGCACTGGCCAGGATCGCCTCCTCGCCGGGGATGGCGAGCGTCTCCTCGAGCTCTCGGATGACCATCTCCGGGTCGGCGCTGGGCAGATCGATCTTGTTGATCACCGGGATGATGACCAGCTTCTGCTGCATGGCGAGGTGCACGTTGGCCAGCGTCTGGGCTTCGATCCCCTGGCTGGCGTCGATGACCAGGATCGCCCCCTCGCAGGCCTGCAGTGAGCGGCTGACCTCGTAGGTGAAGTCGACGTGGCCGGGCGTGTCGATCAGGTTCAGCGCGTAGGTCTCGCCGCCGGGCGCCTCGTAGTGGAGCCGAACGGCGCGGGCCTTGATGGTGATCCCCTTCTCGCGCTCGAGGTCCATCGAGTCAAGCACCTGGCTGGTCATCTGGCGCGCATCGAGGGTGTGCGTCGCCTCCAGCAGCCGGTCGGCCAGGGTGCTCTTGCCGTGGTCGATGTGCGCCACGATGCTGAAGTTGCGGATGCGCTCCTGGGGAATCACGGGGCGGAGTCTAGACCGATGGGCCTTGCGCCCCCGAGGGCCGACCGCCCTGCCCGGCCACCCGCTCGCGACAGCTGAGGTTCAGCGACCCGGCGCCGGGCCTCCGACCAGGGTTATGCCGGTGACCCGCTGGTACGCGCTGAAGTAGGTGTCGAAGTGGATCACGCGGCCGGTGGTCGCATCCCGAACGGTCCGGGAGACGACCGCATCGAAGCCATCATGCGGGTATTCAACCCGCTGTCGAACACCGGTCGGCAGCGCGCTGGTGTACTGGACGGTATCGGTCGAGCTGGTGCGATGGCTGATCACCGGCGCCGAGAAGGAGACGATCCGGTTCGTGGGCAGCCCCCACAGGTCGAAGCGGACGAAGCCGGGGCCGGTGAGGCTGCGGATCATGATCGGGCCGGCGGTGTCGTTCTGGAAGGACATCGTCTGCGACCATCCGTCGGCCTGGATGACGGTGGCGTCCAGGCCCAGCGGGTAGCGGTCGATGTAGTAGTAGTGGTTGGCGCGGGCTCCCATGTTCAGGCCCGCGCGCAGCGCCGCGTTGAAAAGGGTCGTGGAGGTCGAGCAGATACCGCCGGCCAGGGCGCCGCCCTTCACGCTGCGGCCGCCGATGATCGCGCCGCCCCAGGTGTAGCCGCGCGCCTCGGTGACCGGGCCGATGTCGCGCCAGAAGTCCAGCCACTCACCGGGCGCGAGCACCTTGCCGTCGAGGTCCTGGGCAGGAATGCTGATGTTCGCGCCCCAGCCGTTGCCTTCGCTGGTGAAGTAGTAGGTGGTCCATGAGCCGATGAGCTGGAGCTGCCCGAAAGCGGCCTTTGCCGCTTCGGTGCTGAGCGCCGGCTGGGTGACCGTCACGCCCAGCGCCACGGTGCCCGGGCTGCCGCCTCCCGCTCGCTGCTTGAGCGCGGCCAGCGCCGCGGCGGTCGTGCGATCGACGTCGAGCTTCCTGCCTGTGAGGCTGGGGACCACCCCGCTGACGCCGGTGCTGGTGATGCCGTAGGTCGCGTTCCGGGGGGCGCGGTTGACGGTGGTCGCCAGCCGGGCGATCAGCGACCGCACCCAGGCGGCGTCCACGCGCGCCCGCAGCGCCGCGCCGTCGGCCGGCCCGAAGCTGATCACCGATCGCAGGGCAGCGGCGGCCACCCGAAACGTGTCGTGCCCGTCGCTCAGGACGAGCGGCGTCACGGCCATCGCCCGCGCCGCCTCGGCGGCGGCAATCGCATCCGCGGTGCTGACCGAGGGCTGCTGGACGGCGGCCGACAGCGTCACCGGCTGCCGTGGCGTGTCGGCGGCGAGGGCCGCGACCAGGGCGCCGCGCAGGGTCGCCGGGTCGAGCCGCAGGCCGGGCTGGGCCGGCGTCACGATGTACGTGCCCCTGGGCGAGACGGCGACACTCGCGTCGACCGTGGGCCGGGAATGGCGGGACACCGTCGAGATCACCAGCCTGTCGAGCGCCACGGGGTCTGCGGCGTGGATGACCGGCTCGATGGAGGCGATGCCGGCGGCGGCGCGGAGCCGGTCCAGCGCGTCGTCGAGCGGATTGCCGCTGCGTCCGACGGCCAGGCCGGCGGCCACGCTGGCCGCGTAGTCGTAGCGGCGTCCAAGCTCTCCAAAGCCGATCCGTCGCTGGGTGCCGTCCACGACGAGGAGCAGCGGGCCGGTCTGGATCGATGGCAGCGCGCTCCGCAGGCGCGCCACGGCCGCCTCGCGATCGAGCCCGCCGATGTCGACGCCGGCGACCCGGACTCCGGGCATCGCGCGGCCGCCGGCCATGAGGCCGATCGCCACCGAGGCCGCCGCCAGCCCGAGCAGGGCCAACAGCATGCTGAGCGCGAAACCGGCGAGGCCGGCACGCAAGACCCGGCGCGGGCTGGGGTGAGTCCCCGGACGGGGCAGCGAAACGCTGCCGATGGACGCCATCTCAGGCAGGCCCGCGTCCCGGGGTCGCGCGAAGTTGCAATCCGTTTCCGGCAGGCACTGCCGGCCCTCCCTGGATGCCCATCCCGGGCGTGATTCGGCGGCCGGGCGATCGGCGCGCCTGCGCATTCTGACCATCCTGTGCCCCGCTGTCGAGTCCCCTTTGCGGTTGGCGGCTCGGCAGCCCGATGCTATACTCGCCGGCCGGATGCGCCTCCTCCTGACGGCGCGTCATTTCGTGCTCAGGCCAACGCCCCTCGAGGACTCCACGTGGCAAGAAAGGCTCGACCCTGGAAGGGCGCGCGGACGCCCCAGGCGCTGAAGCGTGTGCGCCAGGCGCTGCGCCGTCACGCCATCAACCGCCGAACGCTGAGCGGTGCCAAGACGCTCGTCCAGCGGGCCTCGAACATCGCGCTCGGCCGCGCCGAGGGCGATGGCGCAGCCGCGATCGTGGCCGCGGTGAGCGCCCTGGACAAGGCTGCCGAGAAGGGGATCCTGCACCCGAACAATGCGGCCCGACGCAAGAGTCGGCTGATGCGCAAGGCAAACGCCGCGCACCTCCTTGACGAGCAGACGACCGCCGCCGCGACACCAAAACGGAAGACGACCGCCAGCAAGACCGCACAGCGCAAGAAGGTCGCGGCCGCCAAGGCCTCGAAGGCCGCTACCGGTCGGGCCGCGGATCGGCCGCGCACCGCCGCCGGCAAGGCCAAGGTAGCGGTCACGCGCGCGACGCGGGAGTCAGCCGCGGCGCGCCGCCGAACCAAGGGTGACGGCGGAAAGGCGACCGGAGACAGCTCCGAGGACTGAGCCCGCCCCCTCAGCCGTCAGGGCTGCGGCGGGACACGAAGGCACGCTGGCCTGCGAACTGAGCGGCGTCGCCCAGCTCCTCCTCGATCCGCAGCAGGCGGTTGTACTTCGCGATACGCTCGGAGCGGCTGATCGAGCCGGTCTTGATCTGGCCGGTGTTCAGCGCGACGGCCACGTCGGCGATGGTCGTGTCCTCTGTCTCGCCGGATCGATGGCTGATGACGCTGGTCCACCCGGCCCGATGGGTCATCTCCACCGCCTCCACCGTTTCGGTCAGCGTTCCGATCTGGTTGAGCTTGATCAGCACGCTGTTGACCGCGCGCTCGGCGATTGCACGGCTGATACGCGACGTGTTCGTCACCAGCAGGTCGTCACCGACGATCTGGACCTCGCCGCCCAGGCGGTCGGTGAGAGCCGTGAACCCCGACCAGTCGTCCTCGGCCAGCCCATCCTCGAGGGAGACGATCGGGTAGCGTCCCGCCCAGTCCTGCCAGAAGTCGATCATCTCCTCGGAGCTCAAGGTCCGCCCCTCGCGGGCCAGCTCGTAGCGGCCATCGGTGTACAGCTCGCTGGCCGCCGGATCGAGGGCGATGGCGATCTGCTCGCCGGGGCGATACCCGGCATGTTCGATGGCCGCCACCACCAGCTGGATCGCGTCCTCGTTGGACTCAAGGCTGGGCGCGTATCCGCCCTCGTCGCCGACGGTGGTCACCAGGCCACGCTCGCGCAGCAGGCTGCCGAGCGCGTGGAAGGTCTCGGCCGCCCAGCGCAGCGCCTCCCGAAAGGTCGGCGCGCCGAGCGGCACGATCATGAATTCCTGGAAGTCTGTGGAGCCGACGGCGTGCTTGCCGCCGTTGAGGATGTTCACCTGCGGCACCGGCAGGATTCGCGCGGCCGCGCCCCCGAGGTACCGATACAGAGGCAGCCCGACCGCTTCCGCGGCCGCATGCGCCGCGGCCAACGAGACCCCGAGCAGGGCATTCGCCCCGAGCTTTGTCTTGTTCGGGGTGCCGTCCAGGTCGATCAGCAGGCGATCCAGGGTCACCTGGTCGACCGCATCGGTGCCGAGCAATGCGGGGCGGATCACCTCGTTCACGTTCCGCACCGCGTGCAGCACTCCCTTACCGCCGTAGCGGGACGCGTCGCCGTCGCGCAGCTCGACCGCCTCGTGCGCGCCGGTCGAGGCGCCGGACGGGACGATGGCGCTGCCGACCGCCCCGCCGTCCAGGAAGAGGTCGACCTCTACGGTCGGGTTGCCGCGCGAGTCGAGCACCTCGCGAGCGATGACGTCCTCGATGAGAGTGGTCATGCCGGCGCCGCGTCTCGATCGTCGAGGGCGGCGACGCCGGGGAGCTCCCTGCCCTCCACGAACTCGAGCGACGCGCCTCCGCCGGTGGATACATGGGTCATCCGGTCGGTCAGTCCGAGCCTGTCGACGGCAGCCACCGAGTCCCCGCCTCCGACCACCACCGTGGCGCCATGCTGCGCGCGATCAGCCAGAAAGCGCGCGATGGCGTTCGTCCCCGCCGCGAACCGGCTGATCTCGAACACCCCCATCGGTCCGTTCCAGAAGACGGTCTTCGCCTTGGCCAACCGTTTGGTGTAGGCGGCCACCGTGGCCGGTCCGATGTCGACCACCATCTGGTCACGGGGTACCTCGGTGATCGGCACCACCTGGGTCTTGGCCCGATGGTGGATCTGCGGTGCGACGACCGCATCGGTGGGCAGCGGGAAGGTCACCGTCTTCTCCTCGGCAAGGCTCATGATGCGGCGCGCATTCTCGAGCTGGTCGGCCTCCACCAGGCTCTTGCCCAATGGGACGCCCCGCGCCGCGAGGAAGGTGTTCGCCATCCCGCCCCCCACAAGGATCGCCCGGCAGCGATCGAGGAGCGCCTCGATGACCTCGAGCTTGCCCGACACCTTTGCGCCGCCGACCACGGTGTGGAACGGTTGGCGCGGATTCCCGAGCAGGCGCGAGAGCGCGTCCACCTCGCGCTCGAGCAGGAGGCCCGCGACGCTCGGGAGGTGATGGGTGATCCCCTCGGTGCTCGCGTGCGCCCGATGCGCGGAGCCGAACGCGTCGTCGACGTAGAGATCGGCCATGCCTGCCAGCGCCCGGGCAAAGTCTCCGTCGTTCGCCTCCTCCGCGGCGTGGAAGCGCAGGTTCTCGAGCATCAGCAGGTCGCCGGCACGGAGCCTGGAGATCGCCACCTGGACCCCGGGTCCCAATGCGTCGCCGGTGATGCGTACCGGCCGTCCGAGGAGCTCCGACAGCCGATCGGCGACCGGCTTGAGCCGGAGCGCGTCGTTGACCTTGCCCCTGGGGCGCCCGAGATGGCTGGCCAGGATCACCCTCGCACCGCGCTCGAGCAGGTACACGATCGTGGGCAGACTGGCACGGATGCGGGCGTCGTCGGTGACGCGTCCGTCCTCGAGCGGGACGTTGAGGTCGGCCCGCAGGAAGACGCGTTTGCCGTCGACATCGACATCGCGGACCGTCTTCTTGTTCACAGCCGCTCGGCCATGAAGGCGGCCAGATCCGCGACCCGGCACGAGTAGCCCCACTCGTTGTCGTACCAGGCAATCACCTTCAACAGGTTCTCACCGGTGACCATCGTCGAGGCGGCATCCACGATCGAGCTTCGCTCGTCGCCGCGGAAGTCGGAGCTGACGAGCTCCTCCTCGGTCAGCCCCAGGAGCCCGTTCATCGGTCCCTCGGCCGCGGCTCGGAGCGCGGCATTCGCACTTTCGGCGGTTACGGGGCGGCTGGTGAGCGCCACGAAGTCGATGACGCTGACCGTCGCTGTCGGCACCCGGAGGGCGAAACCATCGAATCGGCCCTTCAGCTCGGGGATGACGAGTGCGAGCGCTCGCGCTGCGCCGGTGGTGGTCGGGATGATGTTCTGTCCCGCGGAGCGGGCACGTCGGAGGTCCTTGTGAAAGACGTCCAGGACGTTCTGATCGTTGGTGTAGCTGTGCACCGTGGTCATCAGGCCGCGCTCGATGCCGAACGCGTCGAAGATCACCTTGGCCGGCAGCGCCAGACCGTTGGTGGTACAGCTCGCATTGCTGACGATCTGGTGTCGCTCCGGGTCGTAGCGGTCCTCGTTGACGCCGAGCACGATCGTGACGTCCTCGTTCGTGGCCGGAGCGCTGATGATCACCTTTCGGGCGCCCGCCTCGAGGTGGGCTCGGGCCTTGTTCGCGTCGGTGAAGATTCCCGTCGACTCGACCACGATCTCGACCCCGAGCTGCCGCCAGGGCAGCGCCGCGGGGTCGCGCTCGCTGAAAGCCCTGATCTCGTGGCCGTTGACCGAGATGCTCCCGTCGCCGGCCGACACCTGACCGTCGAAGCGGCCGTACGTGGAGTCATACCGGAAGAGGTGCGCATTCGTGGCCGTCGGCGCCAGGTCGTTGATGGCCACCACCTCGATCTGGTCGGGGTGACGCTCGAGCATGGCCTTCAGGCTCTGGCGACCGATGCGGCCAAAGCCGTTGATCCCGATCTTGGTGGTCATCCGTCCTCCTCAGGCCGATGCGCGCCGGTAGGCGGGATCGGCGATTCGCTCGTTGACGATCGGCAGCGCGCCGATCAGGGACACGTCATCACTGAAGCGCGCGTGCTCGAGTCGCACGCGAGCCGCCGGGCGTGGAAACGACCGCTCGGCGATCTCGCGGGCCACCACCTCGTGGAGTTGGGGGCGGTGCTCCGCGATGCTGCCGCCGAGCACGATCACCTCCGGGTTCAGCAGGTTGACCAGGCCGGCGCACATGGCGCCAACCGCGACGTAGGCGCGCTCGTAGATGGCGGCGCAGGCGGCGTCGCCGGAATCCGCCGCGTCGGCCACGTCCCGGGCGGAGACCTGCTGCGGGTCGCTGACCAGCGCTGCCAACGTGGGCGACTCGCCCCGCTCCAGCAACGCCATCCCGTCGCGGCGAATGGCGATCCCGGACCCGATCGCCTCGGCGTGGCCGCGCTGCCCATCGCCACACAGCGGCCCGTCGATGTCGACCGTCAGGTGCCCGATCTCGCCGGCGGTTCCGTCGAGACCGATCAGCGGGCGTGCATCGATCACGATTCCGCCGCCGATCCCGGTCGAGATGGTGACGTACACCACCGTTCGTGCCCCCTGCGCCGCTCCGAACCGCCACTCCGCCAGGACTGCCACGTTCGTATCGCGCTCCAGGAAGGTTGGCAGCCCGAGTCGCGCCGACACCAGTCGGGCGAGTGGCACGTTGTGCCACGCCGGGAGGTTGGGCGGCGAGACGACCACGCCGGCCCACGGGTCGAGCGGGCCGGGGGCCGAGATCCCGATCCCGATCGGAGCCTCGCGGCCCTCGACGCGCGCCGCGGTGAGCGCTTCCGACGCGAGGGCGCACAGCCGCTCGACGACGTCCTCGACGCCGCTCGCCGAGTCGGTCGGCACCGCGTGACGGCAGGAGACGGTCAGGTCGGCGGCGACGTGTGCAGCGCGGATCTGGGTGCCGCCGAGGTCGATGGCCAGCACCGCTCGGCGGGGGGCGTGTTCCACGCGGCCGATTCTAGCGACCGCGGCGGCGCGTCCCGACCAGGTGCGCCGCGGCCCGCAATGCGGGAGGCCGTCCGGCGGCCGATTCCCACGGGGATGGGCGGCGTCCGGACGGCCGTCAACAGCCGGGGCGGGATGGGCGTCCCGCGGCTGAGGCGCAACGAGGCTCTGTCAGCCTCCGATCTTGAACATCTTCGTCCCGCACACCGGGCACTGGCCCTCGGTCGCGGGCTTTCCGTTCTTCATCGTGATCTTGTTCTCGTTCTTCATCTCGCGCTTCGCCTTGCACTTCACGCAGTAGGCCTGAGTCGCCATCGGTCAGTTGCCTCCTTCTTCCGACGCTCACGGCGTCGGCTCTGCGGTGACTGCTACCCGCCCTTCCGCCCGATCAAGCTCGACCAGTGGGAATGGGGATCGGCGCCCCCGGGGCTCGTGTCGATCTCCCAGAGCAGGTGGATGCCGGCCAGTCCGGCGTCGATGCAGCGTGCCTCCGCGGCCTCCTTTGCCGCGCCCTCCACGAAGGTCCCGTTGGTTCGCTGGGCATAGGCGGCGCAGATCGTCCCGGATCGCAGGCCCGCCAGCCCCGCCAACACGAAGAGCGCTGACGATTCCATCTCGAGGTTCGCGACGCGCTGGCGCCGCAGCTCCTCCGCGAGGTCAGGATAACGAACCGGGAGCGTGCGCATCGCCCTTCCCTGCGGAGCGTAGAACCCCGAGGCGGTGGCGGTCAGTCCAACGTGGTGGCGATACCCCAGCTCTCGGCAGGCCGCCTCCAGTGCCCAGACCACATCGCGGTGCGCAACGGCGGGGTAACCGTCGTGCACGTAGAAGCTGGTCGTGTTCTCGAGGCGCACCGCGCCGATCGAGATCACGAGGTCGCCGAGCTCGATCTCCGGCTGCAGCGCTCCGGAGGAGCCGATGCGCACGAACGTCGGCGCGTCCGTGATCGCCATCGCTTCGGCGAGCACGATCTCGACGTTGTCGGTCCCCATGCCGGTCGACATCACCGACAGGCGCATGTCGCCCACGCGGCCGGTGGCGGTGGTGATCTCCCGGTTGCTGCGTTCGAGCTCGACCGTGTCGAAGCGCGAGGCCACCTTGGCGACGCGACCCGGATCCCCGACCAGGAGGACGTACTCGGCGAGCTCACCGCGCTGCAGGTCGATGTGATACTGCCGCTCGCCTGAGTGCGGAGCATCGGCGCGCGAGGGATCTGGCACCGATGGAACCTCCTTGCGCGGGCGAGGGTCGGGACCGGCGGGAGTATACCCCTGCCCTCTGACCTGGAATCAGCATGGCGGCGACCGCTCCGGATCGCGGGCCGGGGAGACGAGCGTCAGGTCGGGCGGCCCGGCGGCTGGATCCGACGACGCTGCCGGGTGCTTCGGGCCGAGGGCAGCCGGTCGTGGCTGCCATCTCGCCCGCAGCCTCGTCAGGGCGCCGCTCCGGGCGGCAAGCGC
>JALYXZ010000149.1 GCA_030946825.1 Chloroflexota bacterium
GTCCCGCTACCCGGGCCGCTACTTCGCGGGCGACGGGTGCAAGCGCGACGACGAGGGCTACTACTGGCTGCTGGGCCGCGTCGATGACGTGATGAACGTCTCCGGCCACCGCATCTCAACCACCGAGGTCGAGTCTGCGCTCGTCTCGCACCCCGCCGTCGCCGAAGCGGCGGTGGTCGGCAGGACGGACCCGGTCACCGGCCAGGCCATCTTCTGCTACGTCATCCTGCGCTCCGGCAACGAGCCCTCCGACGCGCTGTCGGGCGAGCTGCGGGAGCACGTCGCATCGGCCATCGGCAAGCTCGCTCGGCCGAAGCAGATCATGTTCACGCCGGACCTGCCCAAGACCCGCTCCGGCAAGATCATGCGCCGACTGCTGCGTGACATCGCGGAGCAGCGCTCCCTCGGTGACGTGACGACCCTCGCCGACGAGAGTGTGGTGGAAGCCATCCGCGGCCAGTCCGGCAAGGACGAGGACTAATTGGCGGGCCGCGCACGACGGCTCAAGGTCAATGTCTCCGCGGCCGCTCGAACGGGCGTGGAGGCGGCTGTGAAGGCGGCGACGGCGCGCGCCGACCGAGAGGCCTACCGTCGTCGTCCCGAGCGACCCGATCCGTTCTGGTCCGAGGTCGAGGCCTGGACCGAGGAATGACCGGCGGCGAGATCTGGCTCGCGCAAGTTGGCCGCAAGCGCCGCCCCGTTCTGGTGCTGACGCGGCCCGAGGTGATCGAGGTGCGCGAGCTGATCACCGTCGCTGAAGTCACCACCTCCATCCGCAATATCGCCGCCGAGGGCGACTTCGACCAGCGAGAGGCCGGCCTGGACAGGCCATCGGTCATCAATTGCGACGGCCTTCACACGATCCCGAAGGCGTCTCTGACAAACCAAGCCGGCTCTGTGAGCGAAGAGACGATGGAGCGAGTCTGCGCAGCGGTCGGATACGCCCTGGGTTGCTGACCGAGATCAGCGTTTCCGGAACAGGGGATCGCGACCACCCGTAGCGTCATAGCGCCGGATTCCCCGACGCGAGCGCCCGGTGGTCGGTTCGTCAGCGCAACAGCGCCGATTCGATCGGCCGCCTGCGAGCGTCCTGGCGTGTGACCGTGACGCCGGCTACCATCGGCCGATGGCAGCTCCGGCAGACGAGCCGATGGCAGATCCGATGGGCCGGGCTGGTGCCCAGCTGGCGGAGCCCACCGAAGCAGCTGCGGACTATCTGATGACCATCCGCTACATGCAAGCCGAGGGTCCGCCTGTCATAGCCGCGCGCCTCGCCGAGCGGCTGCGGGTCAGCCCTGCCACGGTCAGCGAGATGGTCACTCGGCTGGTGCGCGACGGCCTGCTGCGGGTCGAGGGTCAGTCCCGTCAGCTGGAGTTGACACCCGCGGGCGCGCGGAGCGCCGAGCGCACCTTTCGGCGGCACGCCCTGGCGGAGTGGCTGCTGACGGCGGTCATCGGACTGGGCTGGGCACAGGCAGACGAGGAAGCCCACCAGTTGCAGCACGCCATGAGCGATCGTGTGACGGACAAGATCGACGAGCTGCTCGGAACCCCACCGACATGCCCGCACGGCAACCCCATCCCTCGCGACGGTCGAACAGTGAAGCGCCCCGCCGGGGAGGCATTGAGCGCTGCCAGGCCCGGCGAAGTGATCACCATCCTGCGGGTGACCGAGCAGGCTGAGGAGGATGCGCGGCTGCTCACGTTCCTGGAGCAGAATGACGTCCGCCCGGGATCGGTGTTCACGGTGACCGATGTCGCCGACCACATCGGCACCATGACGCTGGAACGCAACCATCGGCCGGTGACGCTCGGACTGGTCGCCGCCGCGAAGCTGCGCATGCTGCGGGGACGCGCCGACGAGCGGCTCTTCCACCGGGTTCCGGATCGGTCCGGGCGAGCCGGCAACCGAGCCGCCAACGCTACAGCCGACGCTGCAGCCGGGGGCGCGATGTCGGACCCGGCCGGCGGCACAGCCGCGGATGCCGGCTCGTGCTAGGATCGGCGGCGGCCCTTCCTCCGCCTCGGCTTCCCGTGAGTACCCCCGCCTGTCGAGGAGTGTCCCGACCATGACAAGAGACCGCGGCCGCAAGAACCTGATCGCCGCCGTCGCGACGGTGCTGTGGCTCGGCTACATGGTGTTCGGGCTGGTCCTCCTCAACCAGATCGCACCCACCGTGAATGGTGCCGGGCCCGATGGCGCCGCCGCTTTCGTGGGCCTGGTCGGCGGCGTGGTGACGGTGGGGCTCATCATGTGGGCCGCCTCCGAGTAGCTCGACGCGCGGGCGGCCCGCGCCGCCCGACGGGGAAACCGATGACTCGCTCCCAGCTTCCTCCCGACCTGGTCGTGCGCCGCCCGCACGACGACGACGCGCAGGCGGTCACCGAGCTGATCAATGCGTGTGACGACGCGGACTACGGCGAGACCGATATGTCGGTCGACGACATCCGCGAAGAGTGGGATGCCATCGACCTGAAGACCGATGCCTGGCTGGTGGAGGCGAAGGCCGGAGGCGCGCCGATCGGGTACGCCGCGCTGGAGCAGCGCGGGGGCGTCCTGTTCCGCGCCTACGCGGCGGTGCTCCCCGAGTACCGCCGAAGGGGGATCGGGACCGCGCTGGCTGCGCTGCTCGAGGAGCGCGCCCGCGCTCGCATCGGTGAGGCTCCCGAAGGAGCCCGCGTGCAGCTGGGCGGCTGGCTGAAGGGCAACAGCCCGGGGGAGATGGCGTGGGCCGAGGGGCTCGGATACTCCGCCACCCGCCGCTTTCTGCGGATGCGGATCGACATGCAGGCGCCACCGGCCGCTCCGTCGTGGCCTGACGGGATCACGGTCCGTCAGTTCGTTGCCGGGCAGGACGAGCGCGCCACTTTCGATGCGCTCGAGGAGGCGTTCAGCGATCACTGGGGTCACGTTCCGGGCCGCTTCGAGGAACTCGTGCGTCGCACCCGACGGCCCGATTTCGATCCGCGAATCTGGTTCCTGGCGGTGGCCGGCGACGAGATCGCCGCCACCTCGTTGTGCTCGACGATGCCCGATGGCAGCGGCTCGGTGAACTCGCTCGCCGTTCGGCGGCCCTGGCGGCGCCGGGGGCTCGGCCGCGCGATCCTGGTTCACAGCTTCGCGGAGTTCTGGGGGCGCGGCACCCGGAGCGTCGCGCTCGGCGTTGACGGCGCCAGCCTGACCGGCGCCACGCGACTCTACGAATCTGCGGGGATGTACGTCCGTGAGATGTACGACATGGTCACCAAGACGCTCCGCGACGGGGTCGAGCTGGCGACCACGGAGCTGCCGACCACGGAGCCCGTGACCACGGAGCCCGCGACCACGGAGCCCGCGACCACGGAGCCTCCCAACCGCTAATCCACGTCCCCGGAGTAGATCGTCGCCGACGGCGGATGCAGCCGGTCCGTGGCGGGCTGCAGGAGCCGCTCGTAAAGTCCCGGTCGGCGATCCGCGATCGTGTCCCACTCGTGCTTGCCAGGACGCCGGCGAACGTGCGTCTCGCGCGCCGCCTCCGGGTCCACGTCGCCCACCAAAAGCACCTCGTCCGCGCCCGCGCTGGCCAACACCTGGCCGTCGTAGTCGACCAGCAGCGAACGGCCGATAAAGGTGGTGCCG
>JALYXZ010000158.1 GCA_030946825.1 Chloroflexota bacterium
CGGGAGCCGCCGCTTCCTGACGCGCGGCCGAGGCGGATAGCATCGCCCGCGGAGTGGAGCGAACCGATGGATGGCCACCCACCTCCCCCGCTTCAGGCTGGCCCGCCTGAGCTCGCCTGGCTGTGCCCCACGCCGATGACGGCCCCGTCGTGAGGGAGGTCGAACGGCGCGCGGAGCTGCCCGCCTCCGCGGACCGGATCTTCGCCTTTATCGCCGATCTCGAGAAGCTCCCCAGCTGGCAGTCCGGCATCGTCTCCGCCCACCTGACGACTGCAGGGCCGATCGGGGTCGGCACGGTTGCCCGCGTCGAGCGGCGGCTCGCCGGGCAGCAGCTGATCGTCGATATCGAGGTGGCGGCCTTCGAGCCGGGGCGCCGGCTCGTGCTGGAGAGCGAGACGAGCGGGATCCGGGTCCAGGCCACCCTGCTGCTCGAGCCGATCGATCCGGGTCGAACCGGCGTTGTCTTCTCGATGCAGATTCGAGCCGGTAACGTCTTCATGGCGCCATTGGAAGGGATGGTGGCGGGCGCTGCCGCCTCCGACATCGAGGAGAGCCTGAAGCGCCTGCAGCACGCCCTGTCGATTTCCTGAACGCCCCCCGGCTCAACGTTCCGAGCCGCTGACGCGTCGTGTACGCGTGAACGCAACCGAGGCGATCGTGAGCTCCACGGCGGAATCCACGCGGCACCTCGCCGATATCGACCGCGTCGCCATCGTCGAGCTCCAGGCAGAGCGCGGTCCCCAGCTGTGGGCATTCGCGCGCCACCTTGGCCTCGACCCCGAGGAGGCAGATGACGCGGTGCAGGAGGCGCTGCTTCGAGCCTGGGTTGCGCTGGGCGGAAGCCAACCGATCGCCCAGCTCGATGCGTGGACCTTCAGGACGCTCTACCGCGTGTGCATGGACCAGCACCGACTTCGACGCCGGGTGCGTGCCCTGGTCGACCGCATCGGTGGAGCACCGTCGCGACCGTCCCGCATGGACGAGACGGACCGGATCGCGATCTGGGACGCGGTCGATCGCCTTCCGCATCGGCAGCGGATGGTGCTCCATCTCCGCTATCAGGCGGATCTTCCGTTCGAACAGATCGGGAATGTGCTCGGAATCGCCGCCGTGTCGGCGCGGAGTCACGCAAGTCGCGGGCTGGATGCCCTGCGCCGCCGCCTCCGGGAACCGATGGAGGATCAATCGTGAACAACAGGCCCATCGAAGATCGGCTCGCGGCACCTGATCCGACAACGCGCGGGTATCGTCCGCGATCGCTGCCACGCGACCTCGCCAGTGCTCGAGCGAGCCTGGCGCAGCTCGACCGGCGCCGGTTCCTCGTCAGCCTGGTGGGGCTGGTCGGCGGAGTGACCGCCGCGACGGCAGCGGCGGCCGTGGTCTTCGCCCTGGTCGCTGCGCCCCCATCCTCGACCGTCGGCACCGGTCGCTCGTCGGCCTCGCCCACCGCGACCGAGACGCCGATCTCACCGGGAGCCTGCCGGTCGGCTGACCTCACGGCTACGACCGAGCGGTGGACCGGCGCCGCCGGCTCCCGGGGGACGGTGGTGACTGCGGTCAACACCTCGAACCGCACCTGCGAGCTCGCCGGACAGCCGACCGCGGCAATCCTGGACTCCCATCGGCGGCCGGCCGGGGTGCCGTCAACGGTTCTCGTCACGTCCTCCGCCGAATCGCCAGCGGCCCGCGGGGGACAGATCAACCTGCTGCCCGGGCATGCGGCGGCGACCACGGTCGTGTGGTCGAACTGGTGCGGGGCGACTCCAGTCGGACCGCTCGTGCTGGAGCTGAGGCTGCCGGGCGATGCCGCCAGCCTTCCGGTCGTGGCTGGTGACGCCATCCCGGTGCCGCCCTGCCTTGGTGTTCCGGGGAGCGCCTCCCAGCTGACCGCGTCGCCGTGGGTGCGCGCAAACCCCAACTCGGGCTCCGCGGTACCGAGGCAGACCGCTGCGCCGGTCGCATCGCCAACGCTGACACCCGCTCCGACGGCGACTCCGCCGGCCGTCTCGGCCTGCAGCTCCGGTCAGCTGACCGCCGCCGCGGATCGCTGGCAGGGAGCGGCGGGCTCACGCGGCACGACCGTAACGGTGACCAATCGGTCGGCGACCGTCTGCGAAGTTCAGGGCTACCCGTTCGCATTCATCTACGACGCCGGGGGCCGGCCTGTGATCGATGGCGGCGCACCGTCGTCGCCATCGGCCTACCGAGGCGTGACGCTCGGCCCGGGACAGGGGACGACCTTCAACGTGATCTGGAGCAACTGGTGCGGCTCCACCCCGGTGGAACCGCTCTCACTTCGCATGCGGTTACCGACGGACAGCGCCCTGGTCCCGGTCGCCCTCGCGCCGGGTGACGCCATCCCGATTCCGCCCTGCCTCGGAAACCCGGGCAGCGCCTCGAGCCTGACCACCACTCCGCTCGGTGGCGGGTGACGGGGCGCCGGGGGCGCATGACATTGCGTGCGCCCTCCCCGGGCCTGCGCGGAGCCGTTTCCGCGACGGCTCACGCCGGGCGGTATACTCGGCGCCGATATTGCGGTGACGCAGGAGCAGTACGCGTTGCTCCCAGTCCTCAGCGAGCCGGAGCGGTGGGAGCCGGCGGCGGGAGACGCGGAACTCACCTGCCGAGCAGCCGGCCGAACGAGCGGTGCCTCAAGCATCGGTCCTCAAGCCGACCGGTGTGGCGCCCGATACCCGCGCCGATGAGTGGACCGATCGTGGGGTTGTAGCTCAGCTGGGAGAGCACCTGCATGGCATGCAGGGGGTCGGGGGTTCGAGTCCCCCCAGCTCCACCACCTTCGGCCAAGTCATGGTGGTACCGCGAAGCGCCCCTTCGTCCTGACGACGGAGGGGCGGCGTGTTTTTCCACGACCGATGCCTCGCGGCTGGGGTCGAAAACGGCGGAGCGTGGCGATGACGACGACGGACATCCAGGCGGCACAGCGGACGACGAGCGATGGCCGCCGCTGGACGCTGCGCCCCGCCCGGCCGACCGATGCCCGCTCCCTGGCGCAGCTGTTCGCCGAGGTCCGCGCCGAGGGGCGCTGGCTGGTGACGCTGCCGACCGCGTTGAGCGAGCCGTCCGAGGCGTTCTTCATCGGCGAGATGATCCGCACCGCCGGCAACCTGGCCCTGGTCGCGGAGGCGGCCGGCGAGGTGGTCGGCAACGTGCTGATCGGCGTCGAGCGAAACCAGGTCTCCGACCACCTGGGCACCCTGTCGGTCTGCGTGCGGCAGGGCTGGCGTGACGTCGGGCTGGGCAGCGCCATCCTTCGGGCCAGCCTGGACTGGGCCCGCGACCGCGGGCTGCAGAAGGTGGCGCTCTCGGTCTTCCCGGACAACGAGCGGGCGATCGCCGTCTACGAGCGGCTCGGATTCGTGCGCGAGGGCCTCCGCCGGCGCCAGTATCGCGGTCCGCACGGCACCTTTCGCGACGAGCTGCTGATGGGCTGGTTTCCGGAGGGACCGGCATGACCTCGGTAGCACAGCAGCGGGCGCGCAGCTTCGACGCATGGGCCGACGACTACGACCGCTACCGGCCCGGCTACCCCGCCGAGCTGTTCGGGGTGATCGCCGACCGCCTCACGCTCCCGGCACGCCCAGACGTCGCCGACCTGGGCGCCGGAACGGGTCGAGCCGCGCTGGCCATGGCGAGGCTCGGCTGGAGGGTGACCGCGGTCGAGCCGGGTGAGCCGATGCTGGGCGTCCTTCGCGCGCGGGCCGACGAGGAGGGCCTGGCGGTCACCGCCCTCACCGGCACCGCCGAGCAGACCGGGCTCGAACCCGGATCGTGCGACCTGGCCATCGCCGCCCAGGCCTTCCACTGGTTCGACAAGCCGGCGGCACTCGCCGAGATGGGGCGCATCGTCAGGCCGCGGGGCGGGCTGGCCCTGTTCTGGAACGTGCGAGATGAGACGCGCTCCCCGTTCGTGGCCGCCTACCATCGGCTCCTGGACCGCTACACCGACGAGGCGGAGGGCCGCTACCTGCAGGCCGGACGCGCCACCGGGCGGATCGCGACGCGGAATGCGCTGACCGCCAGCCCGGGCTTCCACGATCCGGAGCTGCTGGAGATCCACCACGAGCTCACGATCCGGCCAGAGGAGTTCATCGGCATGGCGTTCACGGCCTCCTACATCCGCGCGCTCGATCCCCGCCGCCAGGACGACCTGCGCCGCGAGCTCCGCTCCCTCCTCGACGCGCATGGCATCGCGGACGACGACCCGTTCGCGGTTCCGTACCGGGTCGACCTGTGGATCGCTCGCAGGGCCGACCGATGAGGACCGCGGCGACCACGGGTCCCCGCGGCCGCCCGCGCGGAGAGCGGTTCGACCCGACCAGCTACGAGGCGAGGTGGCGCGAGCGGTGGGAGGCGGACGAGCTGTACCGCGCCCGCGATGACGACGCCGAGCGCGACAAGCACTACGTGCTGACGATGTACCCCTACCCGTCCGGCGACCTGCACATCGGTCACTGGTACGCCGCCACCGGTCCCGACATCGTGGCGCGTCACCGGCGGATGCAGGGCCTGAACGTGATGTTCCCGATGGGATTCGACAGCTTTGGGCTCCCCGCGGAGAACGCCGCGATCGACCGGGGCGTGGATCCGGCGACATGGACCGCCGCCAACCTGGACCGCATGCGGGCTCAATTCCGAAGCATGGGCTGCATGTTCGACTGGTCGCGCGAGGTGGTGACCAGCGACCCGGCGTATTACCGCTGGACGCAGTGGCTGTTCGTGCAGTTCTTCCGGGCGGGGCTCGCCTATCGGGCCAAGGCGCCAGTCGACTGGTGCCCCAAGGACCAGGTGGTCCTGGCCCGCGAGCAGGTGGAGGGCGCCGACCGCCACTGCTGGCGCTGCGGCACGCCGGTCGAGAAGCGCGACCTGGAGCAGTGGTTCTTCCGGATCACGAACTACGCAGACGAGCTGCTCGACTTCTCGGCCATCGACTGGCCGGAGCCGATCCGCCTGATGCAGACGAACTGGATCGGCCGCTCGGAGGGCGCCGAGATCGTCTTCGGGGTGGACGCGCCCGACAGCGAGCCGATCCGGGTCTTCACCACGCGCCCCGACACCATCTTCGGGGCCACGTTCATGGTCCTGGCCCCGGAGCATCCGCTCGTCGAGCGACTGACCGATGCGGCGCACCGCGCCGACGTGGAGGCCTACGTCGCCCAGGCACGGCGCGCGACGGAGATCGATCGGCTCTCCGCGGAGCGCGAGCGGACCGGCGTCTTCATCGGGGCTCACGCGGTCAACCCCATGACGCAGGAGCGGATCCCGATCTGGATCGCGGACTACGTGCTGCCCGCCTACGGGACCGGCGCGATCATGGCCGTCCCCGCACACGACACGCGCGACCACGCCTTTGCCACGCGTTACGACCTGCCGATCCGCCATGTCGTGGTGCCCGCCTCCGGGGAGATTCCCGCGGACCGCGCGTTCGTCGAGCACGGGGCCGACGAGGTGCTGGTCGATTCCGGCGAGTTCAGCGGCATGCCAGGACCGGCGGCGATAGAGGCCATCACGCGCCGGCTGGCGGAGAACGGGATGGGCGCCGGAGCGGTGACCTACCGCCTCCGCGACTGGCTGGTGAGCCGCCAGCGCTACTGGGGCGCCCCGATCCCGATCGTGTACTGCGACGAGCATGGCCCGCAGCCGGTTCCCGACGAGCAGCTCCCGGTGCTGCTGCCGCCGGACGTGGACTTCGCTCCGACCGGTGTCAGCCCGCTGCAGTCGCACGCCGAGTTCCTGGCCGGCAGCTGTCCGGTCTGCCACGGGCCGGCCCGCCGTGAGACCGACACGATGGACACCTTCGTCGACTCCAGCTGGTACTACCTGCGCTACTGCTCACCGCATGCTGACCGGCAGGCCTGGAACCCCGACCAGGTGGCGGCCTGGATGCCGGTCGACATCTACACCGGCGGGGCCGAGCACGCGGTCCTGCACCTGATGTACGCCCGCTTCTTCGTCAAGGCCCTGCGTGACATGGGCCTGCTCACCTTCGACGAACCGTTCCTGGCGCTGCGGAACCAGGGAGACATCCTGGGCGCCGACCATCATCGGATGAGCAAATCGCGCGGGAATGTCCAGAACCCCGATGACCTCACCTCGCGTTACGGCGCGGACACGGTCCGACTGTTCCTGATGTTCATCGGGCCGTGGGACCAGGGCGGTCCGTGGAGCAGCAGCGGGATCGACGGGATCCATCGGTTCCTGGGCAGGGTCTGGGCGGTCGCCGATCCACGGTCGGCGGGAACGGCCGGACCCTTGGGTGGCGATGGAGCGCAGGCTGCGGATTCGGCCGGCGGCCAGGCCGGGCAGGCCCTGCGGCGGGCGACCCATGTCGCGATCCGGGACATCGGCGACGACTACGCCGCGTTCAAGTTCAACACCGCCATCTCAAAGCTGATGGAGCTGACCAACGCCATCGGTCGCGCGCGGGAGGCCGGCCTTGCCGGCAGCACCGCCTACGAGGCTGCGGCAGACGCCCTGCTGCTGCTGCTCGCCCCGATCGCGCCGCACATCAGCGAGGAGCTGTGGGCGCGCCGAGGACGGCCGTACAGCATCCATCAGCAGGCGTGGCCGGAATTCGACGCCGGGCTGGCGGCGGCGGACACCATCGAACTGCCGGTCCAGGTCGATGGCAAGCTGCGCGACCGCCTGGTCGTGACGCCCGACACCCCCGCCGAGGAGATCGAGCGCATGGCGCTCGCCAGCCCGCGGGTGCAGGCCTACCTGCGTGGACGTCCTCCGCTGCGCGTGGTGCAGATCGCCGGCAAGCTGATCAACATCGTCGCGCCCGGCGAGTGACCGGAGCCTAACCGGCCGGTAATCCCCGCCCGCTAGCCTGCATCCCTGCTTCCGGAGCCCGGCGTCGAGTGCCCGGGCGCTGGGCTTCGGACGCAGACAACCATCGCTCGCTCGCCTCCCCGCGGGGTCGCGCGTTGGCTGAACATCGAGATCACCTGCTGCTCGGAGGCGTGGCGGTCGCGGCAGCTGCGGCGCTGCTTGCCGGGTGGCTGATGCTGTCCGGCGGCCGCCCGGTGGATGGGGAGCTCGGCACGCCTGCGGCCGCTGCCTCAGATGCGGTGGGCGCGATGCCCTCGGCGCCGCCACGCTCCGCGACGACCCAGCTCGTGGTGGACGTGGAGGGCGGCGTGCTGCGCCCTGGCATCCACGAGCTGCCCAACGGCGCGCGTGTGGCCGACGCGGTCTCCGCTGCCGGCGGCTACTCGTCGCGCGCGGACCTGGGCGCTGCGGCCGGTCAGCTGAACCTCGCCGCACCGCTCAAGGACGGTCAGCAGGTGTACGTCCCGGTCCTTGGCGCGGGGAGCTCCGCTGGAGCGGCCGCGTCTCCGGCGGGCGCGTCAGGGCCGCTGAATCTCAACCGTGCGAGCGCGGCAGAGCTTGACGCGCTTCCCGGAATCGGGCCGGCCACCGCTCAGAAGATCATCGCTGCCCGCACGGAGCGCCAATTCGCCACGCTCGACGAGCTGGTCGAGCGCAAGGTCCTCACCAACGCGCAGCTCGCCAAGATCCGCGACATCGTGACGGTCCCCTGAACCCGGGGCGTGGCCGGTCTGAGGGCTCCGGCCCGCGCCACTCCGCGCCGGTGATGCGCCACTCCGCGCCGATGATGCGACGCGGCTGCCCGTGACGCCGCGTGACGCCTGGCTGCTGCCGGGGGCGCTGGCCGGCACCACGATCGGCATCCTGCTCGGCGACGCCCACCGGATCGCGTCCGGAGGTGCGCTGGTGCTCTCCGGTGCCGCGCTGCTGCTGGCGCTCGGAGTTCGCCGCTGGCCATTCCTGCTGATCCTCAGCGCCCTTCTCTGCGGTGTGGCGCTGGGGGCCTGGCGGACCGCCGACACTCGCCTGCCGACCGGGACCGGAAGCATCGGGACGGCAGCCGACGGCGTGGCCCACACGGTCAGCGGCACGCTCGTCGACGACGGGCGTCCCAAGGCCAACCAGCTGCAGGTGGTGCTCGACGACGTCGTTCTCACCGACCCACACCGCCCTCCGCGCCCGCTCCGTGGTCGGCTCGCCGCCTGGCTCCCACGCTCGCTGGACGTGCGTGTCGGCGATCGCATCTCGCTCTCCGCGCGGGTGGAGCTGCCCCATGATTTCGATGGCTTCGCCTATCGCGAGTACCTGGCCCGGCAGGGGATCGGGGCCGTGGTCAGGACACGGGTGGCGGCGGTGGTCGGGCATCGCAGCGATCCGCTGGCCGATCTGCTCGCATCGGTCCGCAGGTGGCTGTTGAACGGCCTGGACGCGGTCGTCCCGGAGCCGGAGGCGGCACTCGGTGCCGGCATCCTGCTCGGGGTGCGGACCGGCATCGCGACGGACGTGAGTGACGCCTTCGCGGCCGCCGGCCTGACCCACGTCGTGGCCATCTCCGGCTGGAACATCGCCATCGTGGCCGCGCTGGTCGCCGCGGCCCTGCGTCCGCTGGATACACGCCCCGGCGGCCGAGTCGTCTCCTCCTCGTTGACCATCGGCGCCATCGGCGCCTATGTCGTCCTCACCGGCGCCAGCCCGTCGGTGCTGCGCGCGGCGCTGATGGCGCTCACGATGCTCGTCGCGCGGCATGGCGGCTCCCGGGCGCACGCCGCCTCGACGCTGATGCTCGCCTGCCTGCTGATGCTGATCGCCGCGCCGCCGGTGCTTTGGGACGTGGGCTTCCAGCTCTCGGCGCTTGCCACCGCGGGCCTGATCTGGTTCGGGCGGCCGGTGGAGGAGCGGCTCTGCCATTGGCCCGGACTGATTCGGGAACCGATCGCGCTGACCTTGGCCGCGCAGCTCACCACGCTGCCGGTGATCCTGGTGAACTTCGAGCGCCTGTCGCTGGTCGCCCCGCTGGCGAATGTGGTCGTCGGCCCACTGGTGCCGCTGGTGATGCTCACCAGCGCGGTCGCGGCGGCCGTCGGAGGGCTGTCGACGCTGATCCACGTCCCGCTGATCGGCGAGATCGCCACCTGGCTGGCGGGCGGCAGTGCTTGGCTCTACCTGCGCGCCATGGTCCTGGCCGGTATGACAGCGGCCTCGGTCCCATTTGCCTCGCTGCCGATCTCGGCGCCCGGCTGGCTGGCCGTCGGTTGGTATCCCGGGTTGGCGCTCATCGCCCGGGCCATGACCGCCCGGCGCGACGCGCGGGCGGGCTCGGAGGCGGCAGTCGACGGCCGGATGGTCCTGAAGCCGACTGGGCGCTCTCCAGCTGCGCAGGGTCCATCCCTGGCAGCTCGCATCGCGAGCCGGGCGGCACGTCCGCGCTGGCTCGCAAGCCTGACCGTCGGGGTGCTCCTGGCCGTGACGCTGCTGACGCGCCCGGACGGACGGCTCCACGTCGCGGCGCTCGACATCGGTCAGGGTGACGCGATCCTCATCCGGGCGCCGAGCGGCGTCAAGCTGCTGATCGACGGTGGCCCCGACCCCGACCTCGTCCTGCGCCGGCTCGGGGAAGCGCTGCCGTTCTTCGACCGCCGCGTCGACGTCGTCGTCCTCTCGCATCCCCACGAGGACCACGTGGCGGGCCTGGTCAGCGTCCTCGAGCGCTTCAGCGTCGGCGAGGTCGTCGATCCGGGGCGCGGATATCCGAACCCGAGCTATGCCCGCATGCTGCAGGTGGCACGCGCCGAGCCCGGCGCTCGGATTCTCCGCGCCCGCGCCGGCACGGTGATTCAGCTCGACCCGCAGACCCGCTTCCGGATTCTGTATCCGACGGCGGCCGACACAGCCGCCCCGCTGCCGGCCGGCGATATCAACAACGCGTCCGTGGTCGGGATGCTCAGCTTCGGCACCTTTCGGGCGCTGCTGAGCGGAGACGCGGAGGCGCCGGTCGAGACGGCGCTGCGCGAGCGCGGGATGCTCGAACCGGTCAGCGTCCTCAAGGTCGGCCACCATGGCTCGACCTCGAGCAGCAGCCCCGAGTTCCTGGCCGCGGTTCGGCCGTCCGTGGCGCTGATCTCGGTCGGGGCGGGCAACGACTACGGTCACCCCGCTCCCAAGACGCTCGCCGCGCTGCGCGACGCCGGCGTCAGCGTGCATCGCACCGATCAGGAGGGGACGGTCGAGGTGGTGACCGATGGCGCCGCTTATATCGTCACGAGTCAGCGGAATGGGACCGCCGGATCGCCGATCCGGGTCGCGCTGGGGCCAGGCTCTGCCTCCGCGAGGCGGCCTTCAACGACTCGGGGATCATCGGCGTGCGCAGCGGTGCACCTGCCGACCGGCCGTTGGACGGGTAGCATCGGCGCGTGTCCATCCCCGACCTGGCCATGGCCCGTGAGATCCTCGCAGGCTTCCAGCTGCCCGACGGGGTGGTGCGCCACTCGGAGGGGGTTCATCGGGTGGCGGCGGAGGCGGCGCGCCTGGTCAGCGCGGCGGGCATCCCGCTGGACCGGCAGCTGGTCGAGAGCGCCGCGCTCCTGCACGACATCGACAAGCTCGAGGTCCGCGACCACCCCGCGGAGCACGGCCTGCGGGGAGCGGTCCTGCTCGAGCAGCTCGGCCATCCTGAGCTCGCAATGCCGGTCGCCTCCCATCCCGTCAGCTGCCTCCTCGACGACGATCGCTTTCCCCGCGGCTGGCCGTCGGTCCTCGTCGCGGTCGCGGACCGCCACGTGGCCCAGTGCTTCCTGACCGTCGACGAGCGGCTCGACGACATGGCGCGGCGATATCCGGAGCACCGCGGCCCGATCGCGGCGGCGCGGCGCCCGGCGCGGGCGCTCGCGGCGCAGGTCGCCGAGGCGG
>JALYXZ010000112.1 GCA_030946825.1 Chloroflexota bacterium
CCACCACGGTGAGCGCTACTTTGCGGATCGCGCACCTGGCCGGGATTCGCGTGCTGGCCACCGGTGGCATCGGTGGGGTGCACCGCGGAGCGGCGGCCAGCTTCGACGTCAGCTCGGATATCGACGAGCTGGCGGTGACTCCACTGGCCGTGGTCTGCAGCGGCGGGAAGTCGATCCTCGATCTGCCCGCCACGCTCGAGCTGCTCGAGACGCGACGGGTGCCGGTCATCGGTCTGGCGGTCGGCGAGCTGCCCGCCTTCTATTCCGACACGAGTGGGCTCGCGCTCACCCACCGGGTCGAGTCCGCGGACGAGGCGGCCGCGGCCGTCGATCTCCACCTGCGGCTGCCGGGCGCAGGTGGCCTGCTTCTCGTGCAGCCGCCTCCCCCCGAGCTCGCGATCACCGGCGACGAGGTCGACGCCTGGATCGCCGAGGCGCTGCGAGCGGCGACGGCTGCCGGAGTGACGGGGGGCCGGGTCACGCCCTTCGTCCTGGGCCGGGTGGCCACCTCGTCGGGTGGTCGGACGCTGAGCACCAACATCGGTCTGATCGTCAACAACGCGCGCGTCGCGGCCCAGGTCGCCGTCGCGCTCAGCCGACGCTAGGCCGTATGCTTCGGGGGATCGTGAGGCCGGCGATCATCGCCGTCAGGGAGGGATCGGCATTGCGCATCTACGAGGGCAGCCCGCGGCAGGACTGGGAGGAGGTGCTGCGCAGCATCGGCGCGTTCGCGGATCGCCAGCGCATCAAGGAGATCCTCTTCCTGGAGATCGACGGCGGTTTCCTGCTCCAGGGTCTCGGGGTCCCGGGCGGGAGCGGCTGGTCCGAATCGGTTTCTCTCTCCAAGCAGACCCACGAGATCACCGACGAGCAGGTCGGTCAGCTGATGGACGAGCGCAGCGATGAGCGCCGCAGCTCGGAGGAGGAACACCCGCACGCCGGGATCCAGAACTACTACGAGCAGGCACTCCGCGTGCTTGGAGGGTACCTCGATGGGCGCAAGCCGCGCGATCTGTTCTTCTTCGAGCAGCAGGGATCATTCGTGCTGCGGATGCTCACCGTCAGCTCGAACGGGGCGATCGCACACGAGCTCGCCGAGTTCACCCGGGAGGAGATTCTGGCTATGATCGAGAACGCCCCCGACCAGCGACGGGGCCGATGACCAGGAGCAGGAGTACCAACATGAAGGCGCTGAAGATCGTGATGATCAGCATCGGAGCGCTCCTCGCGGCGCTGATCATCGTGCCGCTCACCATCCTTGCCGGGCTCTTCGTTTGGCTGAAGCTGACCGAGGAGAGCGACGACGAGGCGATGGAGCTCGACGACACGATCTGAACGATCGTCGGATTCAGAGGCCGCCGCTGGCGAGTGCCCACCCCGCGGTCCAGCAGACGGCCGCGAGCAGCATCCCGTACCACAGCCGTCGGGCGCTCCACGCACCCTGCGCCACGGCGGCGAGGCCGAGCGCGCCCAGCGCCAGGGGCAGCGGGCGCAGCTGCCCTCCAAGGCTGAATGCCGCGCCGACCGTCACTCCCACCCCGAGCGCGAGCGCCAGTGCCGTCGCCCGGCTGCGTCCGCGGCCGAGCACCTGGACGAGGCTGCGTGAGCCGCTCGCTCGATCGACCTCGTAGTCGCGCAGCGCATTCGCCAGGTGCGCGGCGGCGGCAAAGGGGGCGACCAGCAGCATTGCCGGCAGCACCCGGGAGAGGGGCACCTCGACGCCGGCCGCGATCCACGCCGGCAGGATGCCAAAGCTGACCAGATAGGGGACCACCGACGCCGGCCGACGTGAGAGGGCGAAGTCGTAGAGCAGCGCGGAGCCGGTTGCGGCCGCGCCCAGCACGAGCGCCAGCCCGCCGAGCGCCGCGCTGCTGGCGGCCTGGAGCGCCAGCCCGCTGAGCCCGATGAGCGCCGCCGCGCGTGGGCCGAGCTCGCCGGCGGGAATCGGCTTCTCCGGTCGCGCGCGGGCGTCGCGATGACGATCCGCCAGGTCGTTGAAAGCGCCGGTGGCGATCTGCGAGCCTGCCACGCTGAGCACCGTGAGCAGCAGGCGCAGCCCCGGCGGGCGGCCGCTCTGCGCGCTGAGGATGGCGGCCAGCGCGACGGTCAGGGCGACCACCGCCGCGGCCGGCGCGGGATGGACGAGGCGGACCGCCGCCACGAGGCGGTTGGCGGTGGGCGACCGACGCGGCTGACAACGGTCCATGTGCGCCGGGAAGTCTAGTCGCCGAGGTGGCCGGTGATAGAATCGGTAAAACCCCGGAGGAACCACAGACCCTATGCCGAAGTATGTCTTCGTCACGGGCGGCGTCACCAGCTCGCTCGGCAAAGGCATCACCGCCGCTTCCATCGGGCGCATCCTCAAGGCCCGCGGCATTCCGGTCTCCATCCTCAAGCTGGACCCCTACATCAACATCGATCCGGGCACCATGTCGCCATACCAGCACGGCGAGGTGTTCGTGACCGATGATGGGGCGGAGACCGACCTCGACCTCGGCCACTACGAGCGGTTCATCGACGAGAACCTCTCGCAGGCGAGCAACGTGACCACCGGCCGCATCTACCAGAGCGTGATCGGCAAGGAGCGTCGCGGCGACTACCTGGGCGGCACCGTGCAGGTGATCCCGCACATCACCAACGAGATCAAGGAGCGCATCCAGCGCGTGGCGCGGGAGGGAACCGGGAGTGTCGCCGGCAGTGGCCTGGCGCAGCATGGGGTCGTGGTCGTCGAGGTCGGCGGCACGGTTGGCGACATCGAGAGCCTTCCCTTCCTGGAGGCCATCCGCCAGATGCGCAAGGACGTGGGGCGGCGGAACGTGCTGTACGTGCACGTCACCTGGCTGCCGGAGATCGGCGCCACCGGCGAGCTGAAGACCAAGCCGACGCAGCACTCGGTCAAGGAGCTGCGCGGAATCGGCATCCAGCCGGACGTCATCGTGCTGCGCAGCGACGAGCCGATCGACGACGAGATCCTCGACAAGGTCGCCCTGTTCACCGATGTCGACGTGCATGCCGTCATCCCGCTCCGGACGGCGCGCAGCATCTACGAGGTGCCGCTCCAGCTGGAGCGCGCCGGCCTTGGCAAGCTTCTGACCCGTGAGCTGGATATTCCCGGCAGCGAGCCGGACCTGGCCGACTGGCAGGAGCTGGTGGCGCGCATCAGGGCTCCCCGGCCAGAGGTCGAAATCGCCATCGTCGGGAAGTACACCGAGCTGCCGGATGCCTACATCAGCGTCACCGAGGCTCTCAAGCACGCGGCCCTTCACCACCGCGTGGACGTCAAGGTCCGCTGGATTCGGTCCGAGCACCTCGAGCGGATCGAGCCCGACCAGCTCGAGCAGCAGCTCGATGGCGTGGCCGGGCTCCTGGTCCCCGGCGGGTTCGGCTACCGCGGCGTGGAGGGCAAGGTCCGCGCCATCCGCTGGGCGCGAGAGCACGACATTCCCTTCCTGGGGCTGTGCCTCGGCCTGCAGTGCGCAGTCATCGAGTTCGCCCGCATGGCGCTCGGCACCGATGATGCGAACAGCTCCGAGTTCAACGTGTTCACCGAGCACCCGGTCATCGACCTGATGCCGGACCAGACCGATGTCACCGACAAGGGAGGCACCATGCGCCTTGGCCTCTACCCCGCGCGGCTGGACGAGGGGAGCCGCGTGCGCGAGGCATACGGGACCGAGATCGTGTACGAGCGGCACCGGCATCGGTTCGAGGTGAACAACGCGTACCGTGAGCCACTCCGCGCGGCGGGCATGGAGTTCAGCGGCATCTCTCCGGACGGCCGGCTCGTGGAGTTCGTCGAGCTGCGCGACCATCCATTCTTCGTGGCCACCCAGGCGCATCCGGAGCTGAAGAGCCGTCCGAACCGGCCCCATCCGCTCTTCCGCGAGTTCGTGGGCGCGGCGGCCCGTCGCCTCGGCCTCGCCACCGATGTCAGTTCCCAGACCGCGGTTGGGGCGCACGAGGGGCGGGGGTGACGGCGCGCGTGCGCCGCGGGCCGGCCCAATCGGCATTCGACCGGGCCGGCTTTGAGCGCGACCTGGAGGAGTTCCACGCCGAGCTCAACGACGCGTACTACCGGAACCTCGCCGGCCTGAGCGAGGAGCTCGCGTTGCGGCCGATCTACGATCGGCATGCGGCGCTGTTCGAGCGCGGAACGATCGATGCGCTGCAGTCGGCGACAGCGGGGGGGCGGACGTCGGAGGCGCGGACGTCGGAGGCGCGGCAGCTGCGCAGCCTGGCGGCGTTTGCGATCGAGGGGCATCTGGCGGCTCAGGTCGCCGATCTGACACGGCAGATCGAGGAGGCGGAGAGCCGCGCCGTGATCGTGTGGCGCGGCGATCGGATCCGATACCGGGCTGCACCGCTGCGCATCGCGGAGATCGCCGATCGCGCGGAGCGCAATGCTCTGGACGCCAGCTATCGCGAAGCGATGGAGATGATCAATCCGCTGCGCGAGGCGCGCTGGGAGCGGCTCCACGACGCCGCGGTGACGCTCGGCCACGACGACTACGTGGCCCTGGTGCGGTCGACTGCCGGGTTCGATCCGGACGCGCTGGCCACCGAGCTGTATCGGTTCCTGGCCGAGTCGGAGACGATCTACTTCGCCGCCCTGCGCCGCTACCTGGCGCTGATCGAGATCGAGGCCGGCGATGCGTCGGCCGCCGATCTCGCGCGGCTGCTGCGGGCGAGCGGCTGGGACAGCTGGTTCGAGCAGCGCCGGCTGCTGCCCACCCTGCGGGCCACCCTCGCTGGCCTGGGGATCGACCTCGACGCGCAGGCCAATGTGACGCTTGACCTCGACGCGCGCCCGAACAAGAGCCCGCGTGCCTTCTGCGCACCCGTCCGCGTCCCCGGCGACGTTCGGATGGTGATCCAGCCGCGAGGCGGCTACCACGATTACCTGGCGGCTCTTCACGAGCTCGGCCATCTAGAGCACTTCGCCCACGTGGACCCCTCACTGCCGATCGCGTTCCGACTCACCGGTGATGCCAGCCTGACGGAGGGCTACGCCTTCCTGTTCGATCAGCTGGTCAACGAGCCAGAGTGGCTGGCAGAGGTGCTCGGCATGGCCGACCAGGAGATCGCCGGGTTCCTGGACTTCGTCTCGTTCCGGCGGCTCTACCTGCTCCGGCGGTACGCGGCCAAGCTGATGTACGAGTTGCGGCTGCACCGGGGTGCGCAGCCGGCCGCGCTGAACCGGGCCTACTACGCGGGCATGTTGGGCCTGACCGTCGGGGTGCAGACCCCCGAAGCGAGCTACCTGGCCGACGTCGACGACGGCCTATACGCGGGACGCTACCTGCGAGCCTGGATGTTCGAGTCGGCGCTGGCCTCGTCGCTGAAGCGGTTGCACGGCGATCGCTGGTGGAGTTCGGCAGCGGCCGGCGAGACGCTGAAGCGCAGCTGGAGCAGGGGCCAGGAGTGGGATGCGGAAGACGCGGTTGCGCATCTCGGGTATCATCATCTGGACTGGCGGCCTGTCCTGCGTCAGATCCGGACCCAGCTCATCGGCGAGATGAGCGGCTATGGCGGTCCCAACATCACCACCCGCGCCGGGACCCGAAAAGTCTGACCCCATGACCGACGCTCGTCCCCCGGACGAGAGTGCGGCGCCCCGAACGTTGCACGCCCGCTCCCGGGCCCATCAGCCGTCGCAGCGTGACACGCGGACGCCAAGCCTCCTCGCCGAGTGCTGAGCGGCAGCCCGCAGCGACTCCAACATCGAGGTCCGATTTTCCACATGAACCAGTGCTGGCAAGTGAGGCGCGCATGAACGACGAAGCCCGACCGCCGCGACGTGGGCGCCCCCGGCGCCGTACCGATTCCGGCCAGGGCGGCCCACGTCGGCACCAGCCTCGACCGGCCTTCGCGCGACGCCGAAACGAGTACAGCCCGAGCCAGTACTCGTCGATCTATGCGGGACCCTTCCCGACCGAGGAGGACGAGCCGGGGCTCAGCCTCGCGGACCTGCAGGCCAAGTCGATCGAGGAGCTGCGCGAGCTGGCCG
>JALYXZ010000117.1 GCA_030946825.1 Chloroflexota bacterium
TCGATCGAGCCCGGATCGACGCCGGTCCGCGCCACGATGCCGCGGATGACGTGCGCCGCCAGGTCGTCGGGACGCGTGTTGCGCAGCGCTCCGCCATAGCGCCCGAACGGGGTCCGCAGCCCGTCGACGATGACCGGTGTGCGGGCCGGATCGGCGTCCGCCGCGGCCCATCCCCTCGTCATCCGCCGCGTACCTGGCGGGCGGGGTGCGTGGCGGCAACCGCCTCGAGCAGCCGGCGAGAGGCGCTGGCGACCTCCTCGACGGCAGCGCTGAAGGCCGCCTCGTTGCGCTCCGAGGGCCGCCGGTAGCCGCTCACCTTGCGGACGTACTGCAACGCGGCGGCCCGAACTTCCGCGTCGTCGGCGGTGACGTCGCCCTGGCGTAGGGTCTTGATGCTTCGACACATGCGATAAGCGTACTTCGTCGGCGCTCAGAACTCTGCGAGCAGCCGCTCCAGGGAATCGATCACCCGATCCGCGGCCGAGACATCGGTCTCCGCGAACTGGGGGACCGCGATGCAGGCCAGCCCGGCCGCCTTGGCCGCCGCCACCCCGGACGGGGAGTCCTCCAGCGCCAGCGCGTCGCGCGGAGCGACGCCGAGGCGCTCGCAGGCGAGCAGGTAGAGGTCGGGCGCGGGCTTGGGATGCCGCACGTCGTCGGCGGTGACCACCGCCTGAAAGGCATCTGCGATTCCCGCGGCGGCGAGCGCCAGGCTCACGATGTCGCCATACGAGTTGGACGCCACCGCCAGCGGCAGGTGATCGCGCAGCCGCTCCACCAGCTCCAGCGCGCCGGGACGCGCGTCCACCTGGCGCCGCAGCTCGGCGCGCATCAGATCGAGCAGCTCCGCCTCGATCTGGGCCCCCTGCTCGGGGAGGCCGAGGCGCTCAGCCATGTAGCGGCTGCCGACCGGGATCGGGGTGCCGACCACGGCCAGCTTGTCCTCGTAGGTGAAGGTGTCGCCGTGGTTGCGGAAGACCGCCTCCTCGGAACGCATCCAGAGCAGCTCGGTGTCGAGCAGCAGGCCGTCCATGTCAAAGATCACCGCCCGATATCGGTTTGGGGCCAGAAGCGCGGTCACGGGCCGAAGAAGGAGCGGCCCTCCTCCGCGAGGCGTCGGAGCAGCGGGACGACGCGGTAACGACCGTCGGGGACCGCGGTGTGAAGACCGTCCAGGGTGGCAACCACCGAGCCGAGGCCGATGCGCTCTCCCCAGGCCAGCGGCCCCTCCGGGTAGCCGGTGCCGAGCCGCATGGCGGTGTCGATGGCCTCGGGCTCCGCGACGCGCTCGGCGACCGCGCTGGCCGCCTCGTTGACCAGCGCGGCGATGATTCGCGCCCCGATCAGCGGCGGCTGGAGGAGGTCGGCCGAGGGTCCCGCGTACGGACGCGAGAGCGGCTGCCAGGCGGCCCCGCGGCTGCCATCGGCTCCGTAGTCGTAGAAGCCGCCTCCGGTCTTCCGCCCCAGGCGGCCCGCGTCGAGCATGGCGCGCTGCAGCGGGTGGGGTCGGTAGCGAGGATCGTGAAAGAAGGCCTGATAGACGCTCTCGCTGACCGCAAGGTTGACGTCCAGGCCGATGGCATCGATCAGCTCGAAGGGGCCCATCCGAAAGCCGGCCTCCCGCGCCGCGGCGTCCACCCCATCGACCGATGCCGATCCCTCGCCGAGCATGCGCAGCGCCTCGAGGTAGAAGGGACGCGCCACGCGGTTGACGATGAAGCCAGGAGTGTCGGCCGCGATGACCGGGGTCTTGCCCATCCGGCGCGCGACCTCCACCACGGCGTCACGCACCCCGGGGCCGGTGCGCGGCGCAGCGATCACCTCGACCAAAGCCATCAGCGGCACCGGGTTGAAGAAGTGCATGCCGATCACCCGTTCCGGCCGGGTCGTCGCGGAAGCGAGGCGTGCGATCGGCAGGGAGCTGGTGTTGGAGGCCAGGATCGCGTCGTCCGCGGCGGCGGCATCGAGGCGAGCGAAGGCGTCGCGCTTGAGGTCCAGCTCCTCGGGGATGGCCTCGATCACCAGGTCGGCCTCCGCGAGTCCTTCGAGACGCTCCGTCGGCCGGATCCGACCGAGCACCGCCGCAGCATCGGCTTCCGAGCGGCGTCCCTTCTGGACGCTGCGCGCCAGGAAACCCTCGATGCGCCGCAATGCACCTTCCACCGCCCCGGGGAAAGGGTCGTGCAGCAGGACCGAGAACTCCGCCTCGGCGGCGGCCTGCGCGATTCCGCCGCCCATCGTTCCCGCGCCCAGGACGCCGATCCGCGAGATCTCGCGCACGGGGCTGCTCAGCGGCCGATGAAGCGGGGCGGCCGCTTGTCGGCGAAGGCGGCGATCCCCTCCGCGTGGTCCTGCGTCCGCCCGGCGAGTGCCTGGAGGACCGCCTCGCGGGCCATGCTGGCGGCAAGGTCCTCGTCCTCCGCGGCGTTGATCGCGTGTTTTGCGTATGCGATGGCCCGCGTGGGCGCCGCCGCGAGGTCGGCGGCGTAGCGGGTCGCCAGCGCCGGCAGCTCGGCGGCCGGAGCGATCGCCGCCACCAGTCCCACCTCGGCCGCCTCTCGGGCGGTGAGCGGCTCGCCGGTGAAGATCAGCCGGGCGGCGCGATGTCGGCCCAGGGCGCGCACCAGCGTCCGGGTCGAGCCCGAGTCGGGGACCAGCCCGATCTTGACGAACGCCTGGATGAATCGCGCGTCGTCGGCCGCCAGGACCAGGTCTGCCGCCAGGGCGAGGCTGACCCCGGCACCGGCCGCGGCCCCGTTGACTGCGGCGATCACCGGCTTCGGGAGCGAGCGGATGGCGGCCACCAGTGGGTTGTACTCATCGGTCAGGACGCGCCGGAAGTCTCGCTCGCCTTCCCCGCCGCGGAGGTCCGCGCCACTGCAGAACCCCCGCCCCGCACCGGTCAGGACCACAACGCGCACCGCGTCGTCGCGGCCAAGCGCCTTCAACGCGGCCAGCAGCTCCCGCCGCAGGGTGGCGTTCAGGGCATTGAGCGCCTCCGGCCGGTTGAGGGTGATGGTGGCCACCCCATCGGCCGTGGAGCGGATGATGGTCTGGTCCGTGTCGGGCATCGCTTGCGATTCTACGGGTCGGCCGGCCGGCGGTATCGTGGCCGGTGCCCACTCAGCGGTCGAGGACGAAGTAGCTCCCGACGTTGCGGAGGCCGGCGCCCGCGTAGCGCCGATGCGCCTCGACTCGCTGCGAGGCCGACTCGGCCACGATCGCCTGGGCGCGGGCCCGCTCGGCCTCGCCGAGCAGCGCCGCGAGCAGGTCAGCGCCGACGACCTCGTGGTCATCCCTTTCGCTGACGGCCAGGTCCGCGATCCAGGCCAGCGGCCTGAGGCTGAAGAACGGCCGACGCAGGACCACGGTCGCCACGCCGGCGAGCTGCCCGTCCAGCACGGCAACACGGCTACCCGTGGTGTCCGGGTCGCGCAAAAACCCGAGGTAGATGCGCCGGACGGCGTCGAGGCGCTCGGGCGCTGGCGCCGGGCGACCCACCTCCGCCAGCAGCCGCGTCACGGCCTCGAAGTCGTCGGCCGAGGGCCGCCGCAGCTCAACGCCCGCGGCCCGGGACCGCAGCCCGACGGTCAGCGGCCGCAACTGGAAGTGCACGCCTGCCTCGGCAAAGCCCAGCGCGGCATACAGGCCACGCGCCGCGGCGTTGTCGTGACCGGTCTCCAGCATCAGCCGATGCCCCTCGCGCA
>JALYXZ010000219.1 GCA_030946825.1 Chloroflexota bacterium
CCAATGACAGGACTGCCATGGGCCAGCACGTCAACGGCGGCTGGCAGAAGGCGCTCGGCTGGGCGTGCCTGGTGGTCATCACCCTGGTCGGGCTGGCGGCTGTGCCGCTCATGTATCTGACCCACTCGGGGCAGGGCTGAGCGACCCAGCGCCCCTCCTGCGCAGGACCGAGCGCGCGGCGAAGTGGCCGCACAGGCCGTGCACACCCCCGCCGGGTGGCGTCGAGGCCGAGCACACGAACGTCCGCGGGTCGGGCGTGGAGTAAGGATCGAGCCGCAACGCCGGCCGGGTAAGGAACTGCGGCAGGTGTTGGAGGCCGCCGTTGAGTCCGTCAATCGCGGTGTCGGGGAGCCGCCTGATCGCGCCGTTCCCACTCGGCGCCCGGCTCCGCAAGCGTTTGCCACCGCTCCGCATCAATCCGTTCGTCGAGCTGGCGCACAACGCGCCGCGCGGCCAGGCCGAGAATCGCGGTGAAGGTCGGATACGCGAACTCCAGCTCGGCGAGCTGGTCGACCTGCATGCCGGCCGCCATTCCCGCCGCGGCGATCTGCACGACCTCGACCGCCTGCTCGCCAACCACATGCGCCCCGAGCATTTGCCGCGTGCGGCGCGACACGACGAGTTTTGCCACCCCAGTCGTGCGCCGGTCGATCACTGCGCGGTCGAGGTCCCCGTACGGAACGGTGCCGACCGCGATCGGTTCTTGCTCGACGGCCTGGGCATCGGTCAGGCCCACGCTCCCATACTCGGGGTCCGTGAACCCGCCATGCGGGACGATCCGGTGTTCCGTCCGCCTTGCGGCGCCCCGCACCGCGTTCTCCGCCGCGAGCCGCGCCTCGTCGGCCGCGCTCTGTACCAACATCATGCGTCCGGTGACGTCCCCAGCGGCGTAGATGTTGTTTGCCGTCGTTCGGAGATGGTCATCGACCGTGACATAGCCGCGGTTAGTGGCGACCCCGGCCGCCTCGAGCCCTAGCGACTCCACGTTGCCGGCCCAGCCAACTGCCAGAATCACGGCATCCACGGCGAGGGCCCGGTCGCCCCGCGCAAGCTGGCAGCCGAGCTGGAGCCGCCCCGCTTCGTGCGTCAGACGCTCGACACCCCGAATCCCGGTCAGGATCTCGATGCCACGCTCCGCGAAGGCGCTCTCCATCGCCGCTGAGACGAGCAAGTCCTCGCCCGGGAGGATGCGAGGCGCGAGATCGAGGAGGGTGACCCGGGACCCGAAGCCGGCAAAGATCGAGGCAAGCTGGGATCCGGTGGCGGCGCTCCCCACGATCGCGATTCGGGCCGGGAGCGCCCGCAGCTGCCAGACGTCGCTGTGGGTGATCGCAAGCTCGCTGCCCGGAAAGGGGAGGCGCCGCGCATGCCCGCCGACGCAGATCACCGACCGTTCGGCGCTCACGCGCCGCCCGTTGCCGAGCACCAAAGTATGCGGCCCGCTGAAGTGTACCGCCCCTGCCTGCTCCGCAACGGTAACGCCCGCGGCAGCGAGGTGGCCGGCGAGCTGCTTCTTCTCGTGGAGGCGATAGACCGTCGCCTGTGTCTGGGCGATCAGTCGGGCGAAGTCAAGGCGCGGCACGCCGCCGGACAGTCCGTAGGCGTCGAACTGGGCTGCATCGCGGATCAGGCGGCTGGCGTGGGCCAGAACGCGAGTCGGCGCGCAACCGTCATCGGTGCAGACGCCGCCCAGGCGCTCTGCTTCGAGCAGGATGGTCGATGCTCCCAGCTCGGCAGCCCGCAAGGCGGCGGTGACGCCGGCCGGGCCCCCGCCGAGCACCGCGAGGTCGAACACCTGGCCATCAGCCATCGGCTTTCCCATCCGTCCGGCGACCGGGATCCGGCTGCCGCCGGGCGGAGAGCTCAGAGCCGACCGTCCGAGACACCTTACGCGCGGAGTGAGCAGACACTACTCGTTAACGCTACGACGAATGAGCCTTGCCGGACGGCATCCGCTCGCCAGCTTGATTCGGCGGCCGGGCGAGGGCTATTGTGCCCAATCGCCTGCATCTGCCCGGTCCATCCCCGCCATGCGGAGTCCACGCCATGACCGAGGCTGGAGCCACGGAATGAGAGTTGCGCTCATCGGCACCGGCCGCATCGGGCAGGTGCACGGCCAGCTGCTGGCCATCCAGCCCGGCGTCCGATTGGTCGTCGCCGACGCCGACCTCGATCGGGCACGGACCACCGCCGGCCGGCTCGGGGCGGAGTTGGCCGCCGGGGCCGAGGAGGCGTTCGATCTCGCCGACGCGGCGGTGATCGCTGCCTCGACCGATGCCCACGCCCGGCTGGTCTCGATGGCAGTCGATCGGGGCATCCCGACCTTCGTCGAGAAGCCGCTTGCCTTCGATCTGTCCGAGACCGAGGCGCTGGTCGACAAGATCGAGTCGAGCGAGGTGCCGGTCCAGGTCGGGTTCCAGCGGAGGTTCGACCCCGGCTACCGTGAGGCGCGCCGCATGGTCGAGAGCGGTGAGCTGGGTGTCGTGTACTTCGTGCGACTGATCGCGCACGACCACGAGCCGCCGCCCGACGCATACATCCCGATCTCCGGCGGCCTCTTCCGGGACTCGTCGATTCACGATTTCGACTCCCTGCGCTGGCTCACCGGCCAGGAGGTCGAGGAGCTGTACGCGGTCGGGACGGTCCGAGCCTTCCCGGTCTTCGCACAGCACCATGACGTCGACACGGCCGCGGTCGTGCTGCGCCTGCGGGACGGTACGATCGCCC
>JALYXZ010000221.1 GCA_030946825.1 Chloroflexota bacterium
GGACGCTCAAGCCGGTGGAGTACTACAACAAGCTGCCCGATGCGGCGACCGTTCAGCTGTGCCTGATCCTCGACCCGATGCTGGCCACCGGCGGCTCGAGCGCCGCCACCGTCGACGTGCTGAAGGCTTGGGGCGCGGCGCGTATCAAGCAGGTCTCGCTGATCGCCGCGCCCGAGGGGATCCGGACGCTCACCTCCGCGCACCCCGACGTGGAGGTCCACGTCGGGGCGATCGACCGTGCGCTCAACGAACGCGGCTACATCGTGCCGGGGCTCGGTGACGCCGGCGACCGCCAATTCGGCACGTTTGCTGGCCCTTCGTCGGAGCCGGGCCACGACCTGTCCGACACGTCGGAGACCGCCGAGATCGTGCGCCGCCTGCAACGACGGCCCTGATCCGCGCTCACGTACCGGGTTACGCCGCGCCGCCGCCCGCGTCGGAGGCCGGGGATCGGGGGTCGGGGGTGGGGTGCGGAGGCCGGACACGAAATTTGTCCCGAAGGAACCGCCTTCGGACCATTGATGCGATCTCTGGTGCCGTTGGCCGCCCCTTCGGGACGCTGTCCACGATAGGCGCTGGAACAGCCGGCGACAAGGCACGTTATCCCCGAGTTTCATGATCCTCGGGCCCGTGATCCACATGCCGTCCACAAATCAGGACAGACGCCGGCCGGCGAAGGGTAATCAGGTGCGGCACCTCGAGGCACCGCCGCCTTGTATCCCGCAGGGTGAGCAGGCGGCGGTCAGGAGGCCCGCCCGGGCGGCTTCGGGCTCTGCATTCCCGTCAGCTGCGCAGACCGGCGGCTGCGCAGACCGGCGGCCGGGGGGCCGGCTCGCGGCGTTCGAGGCGTCATCCTGCTCAGTCTTTGGGAACCTGGCCGTCCCCACGCGCAGCCAACGCAGCTCGCACGTCGCCTGCCCAACCGGCGGGCAGGGCAGGGCGCCGCCCACTGACTCGAACCGAGACGCCGCCCGCGGACGCCGATGGGGACGTCGGCTGTAGAGTTCTCCCCATGCCAAGCCGCGTCCTGTTCGTGTGTGTCCACAACTCGGCCCGCTCCCAGATGGCGGAGGGCATGCTCCGCGCATGGGGCGCCCCGGCGTGGGAAGCGGCAAGCGCCGGGCTGGAGGCAACCTTCGTGCGGCTCGAGGCCATCGCGGCCATGGAGGAGATCGGAATCGACATCGGTGACCAGCAGAGCAAGACGCTCGACGCGTTCAAAGGCTCGACCTGGGACCTGGCGATCACCCTCTGCGACGAGGCCGCGGAGGCGTGCCCGATGGTGCCCGGGGCAGCCCGACTGCTGCACTGGTCGCTTGAAGACCCATCGGCCGCCAAGGGTACCGATGAGCAGCGGCTCGACGTCTATCGGCGGGTCCGCGATGACCTGGGAGGCAGGATCCGGGAGCTGATCGGGATGGGAGCACCGGCCGGCGCGTGAGCAGCGCGGTTCCTCGATGCCCTCACTGCGCGGCCGAATCGGACCTGCCGCTGCTGTGTGACCGATGCGGCTGGCGCTGGTACGACAACCCCAGACCGGCTGCGGCGACGCTCGTCGAGCGCGGGGAGGCTGACGACGCGGAAGTGCTCGTCGTCCAGCGTGCCGTCGAGCCGGGGTTTGGCGCCTGGGACCTGCCCGCAGGCTACCTGGAGCCTGGAGAATCGGCCGAAGAGGGCGCGCTGAGGGAGACGCGCGAGGAGGCCGGTCTGGCCGTGGAGCTCACCGCGCTCGCCGGCGTGTACAGCAGTCGCGCGGCAAACGCGGTCACCACCGTGTACCGCGCACGCCCGTCGGACGCGGCCGCTCCGGTGGTCATCGACGCGGAGTCGACCGATCACGCCTGGGTCCGCCGGGACCGGGTCGTTGACTGGCTGCCGCGCATGGCCTTCGCATCGATGGCTGCAGCGCTCGAGGATTGGGCGCTCGACCGACTGGGGAGGCCGGACATGGCAGGCGCCTCGCGCGACGGGGACGAAACCTGACGGCCGGCCACGGCCACCGTCGTCGTCTGCCTTTCCCTCCCCGGCACGCTACACTCGGCGCCGTCCGCTCACCTCCCGTCCGCACTCAGCTCGGAGGTCCCTCGCAGGCCCGATGCCCGATCGCCATCTCACGGTGACCGTCACCGGCGCGGCCGGCCAGATCGGGTACGCGCTGCTGTTCCGCATCGCGGGCGGCGAGATGTTCGGAGCCGAGACATCGGTCTCGCTGCGGCTGCTGGAGCTGGAGGCCGCGCTGCCGGCGCTGGGCGGCGTGGCGATGGAGCTCGACGACTGCGCATTCCGGCTGCTCGAGAGCGTCACGTGCACGGCGGACACGGACGAGGCCTTCAGCGGCGCGAACTGGGCGCTGCTGGTCGGCGCCGTGCCGCGCAAGGCCGGCATGGAGCGCAAGGATCTGCTGACCGTCAACGGCGGGATCTTCACGCGCCAGGGAGCGGCGATCAGCGCCAACGCGGCCGACGACGTGCGGGTGCTGGTGGTCGGCAACCCGTGCAACACCAACTGCCTGATCGCGGCCGCACACGCGCCGCGACTGCCATCCGACCGATGGTTCGCGATGACCATGCTCGACGAGAATCGCGGACGCACCCAGCTTGCGCAGCGCGCGGGTGTGCCGGTCTCGGAGGTCCGGGATCTCGCCATCTGGGGCAACCATTCCAGCACCCAGTTCCCTGACTTCGCGCACGCCACCATCCGGGGCCGGCCGGCTCCCGAGGTGATCGGGGACGACGCATGGCTGCGCGGCGAGTTCATCACCAGCGTCCAGCAGCGGGGTGCGGCGATCATCGCCGCCCGCGGGCAGTCGTCGGCGGCATCTGCAGCCAACGCGATCATCGGTACGGTGCGCAACCTGGACCAGCCGACGGGTGGCATCTTCAGCGCCGCCGTGCCGTCTCCGGGGGGCAGTCCAGGCTACGACGTGCCGGAAGGGATCGTCTTCGGCTACCCGCTGCGTGGAGGCTCCGGGGATGGAGCGGTCGAGATCGTGCGGGGCATCGACCATGACGAGTGGGCGCAGGCACACATCCAGGCCACGCTGCGCGAGCTGCTGGAGGAGCGCGAGGCGGTCCGGGAGCTGCTCGGTTGACCGACCGCACTGCCACGCTTCGTTACGGCCAACGCGAGCTGGAGCTGCCGATCGTGAATGGCACCGCCGGCGACGACGCGATCGACATCGCGAGCCTGCGGCAGGAGACCGGACTGATCACGCTGGACCCCGGATACGGGAACACCGGAGCGTGCACCAGTGCCATCACCTTCCTGGACGGCGAGGCGGGAGTCCTGCGCTATCGCGGCTATCCGATCGAACAACTCGCCGAGGGCAGCAGCTTCCTCGAGGTCGCCTACCTGCTGATCAACGGGGAGCTGCCCACGCGAGCGCAGCTAGACGACTTCACGGCCAACGTCACGCACCACACCCTGATTCACGAGGAGATGCGCCGCTTCTTCGACAGCTTCCCGTACGACGCGCACCCGATGGCGGTGCTGGCGGCCGGGACGGTGGGGCTGTCGACCTTCTACCAGGACAGCCACGACATCTTCAGCCCAGCGGCGGTCGAGATCACCAGCATGCGGCTGCTCGCCAAGCTGCCGACACTCGCGGCATGGGCCTACAAGAAGGCCATCGGTCAGCCGTACGTCTATCCACGCAACGACCTGGGATACGCGCCAAACCTGCTGCACATGATGTTCGCCGTGCCGGCCGAGGAGTACCAGGTCCACCCCGATGTCGCCCAGGCGCTCGACCTGCTGCTGATCCTGCACGCCGATCACGAGCAGAACTGCTCCACCTCCACGGTGCGAATGGTCGGCTCCAGCCACGCGAACCTGTACGCCTCCATCTCGGCCGGCATCAGCGCCCTGTGGGGCCCGCTGCACGGGGGCGCGAACGAGGCGGTGATCAGCACCCTGGAGCGGATCGTGGCAGACGGCGGCAACGTCCAGAAGTACGTCGACAAGGCCAAGGACCTCAACGACCCGTTCCGGCTGCCCGGTTTCGGGCATCGCGTGTACAAGAATTTCGATCCGCGGGCGCGGATCATCAAGGCCGCCGCGGACCGGGTGCTCGCGGCCACGGGCGCGGACGACCAGCTGTTCGAGAT
>JALYXZ010000238.1 GCA_030946825.1 Chloroflexota bacterium
CCGAGCCCGGTGCCGCGCTGCTGCAGGAGTACCGCCGAGATCAGGGCCACGGCCAGGATCATCTGGGCCAGGACGAGAGGTTGCATCGCGCGGCAGTCTAGCAGAGGCCCGCCGCCTGCCTCCCAGCGGGCACAGTCCGCGCCCGAGCGCAGCTGTGCTCACGCGCCGATCAGCGAGCGGCCGGTCATCGAGGGCGGAACGGGAAGCCCCATCAGCTCGCAGATGGTGGGGGCCACGTCGGCGAGTGTGCCGTCGCGCAGGAAGCCTCCCCGATGGCGGGCATCGACCAGCACCAGCGGCACCGGCGAGGTGGCGTGCTTGGTCTGGGGTGCGCCGCGCTCGTCCCGCATCTCCTCGATGTTGCCGTGATCGGCGGTGATGATCAGCGCGTTGCCGGCGTCACGGCATGCATCGGCCAGGCGTCCAAGGCACCCGTCGATCGTCTCCGCCGCGCGCACCGCCGCCTCCCACATCCCGGTGTGGCCGACCATGTCCGGGTTGGCGTAGTTCACCACCGAGAAGTCGTACGCCCCGCTGCCGATGCCGGCCACCAGGCGATCGGTGATCGCGCCCGCGCTCATCTCCGGAGCCACATCGTAGGTCGCCACGTCACGGCGAGATGGCACCAGCTTCCGATCCTCGCCGGGGAGCTGAGCCTCAACCCCGCCGTTGAAGAAATAGGTGACGTGCGCGTACTTCTCGGTCTCCGCCACGTGCAGCTGGCGGAGAGCCAGGCGCGACAGGTAGGCGGGCAGCGAGTCGATCTTCAGCGGCGGGAAGGCGACCGTCACCGGCAGCTCGGCGGGAGCCTGGTACTCGGTCAGGGTCGTGACGCCCAGCCCCCGGGGTCGCTGACCGCGGTCGAAGCCATCGAATGCGTCGAGCGCGAACGCCTGCGTCAGCTGGCGTGCGCGATCGGCCCGGAAGTTGAGGTGGACGACGGCATCGCCATCCGCGACCGCGCCAATCGGGTCGATGACCGTCGGCTCGATGAACTCGTCGGCGACCTCGCGCCGGTACGACTCCTCGACGGCGGTGACGGGGTCGGGGGCCGACAGCCCGCGTCCGTGGACGATGGCGTCCCAGGCGCGCTGGGTGCGCTCCCATCGTTGGTCGCGATCCATGGCGTAGTAACGGCCGCTCACCGTAGCCAGCGTGGCCCGGCCGCTCAGCCCGCCCAGCAGGTCTGCCAGGTAGCCAACGGCGGAGCGCGGCGGCGTGTCGCGACCATCGGTGAAGGCGTGCAGGAAGACGCGCTCGGGCGGGAGTCCCGATCGGTGGGCCAGCTCGGCCATGGCCACGATGTGGGCGTCCACGGCGTGAACGCCGCCCGGACCGATGAGCGCCATCAGGTGCAGCCGGGTGTCACGATCCAGCGCGTGCGCGCACGCCGCGTTCAGCGCCGGGTTGGACGCAAAGCTGCCGTCGGCGATCGCGGCGTTGATCCGGGGCAGGTCCTGCACGACCGGGAAGCCAGCGCCCAGGTTGAGATGTCCGACCTCCGAGTTGCCCATCTGACCGTCGGGCAGGCCGACCGCTTCGCCCGAAGCCGCCAGGCGGCAGTGCGGCCAGGTCGCGTTCAGGCGCTCCCAGTTCGGCATGCTTGCGGCGAGCAGCGCATTCCGTCGCGGGTCGTCGCTGAGACCGAATCCGTCGAGCACGCACAGGACGACCGGATGCGGCCGCGCGCCACGGTTCGGCGGCCGCGTCACCGTGTCCCCGGTCACCGGGTGGAGACGCGCGCTGCCGCCGCCACGATGGCGGCAAAGCCGGCCGCCTGCAGGGAGGCACCGCCGACCAGCGCGCCGTCGACATCGGGCTGGGCGAAGAAGCCTGCGGCGTTGTCCGCGGTCACGCTGCCGCCGTACAGGATCGGGACCTCCTCGGCTCCGGTCGGGTCAAGCTCGGCCAGGACGGCGCGGATGCGGGACGAAGCCTCCTGAGCGTCGGCAGCGGTGGCCGCCTCCCCGGTACCGATGGCCCACACCGGCTCGTAGGCGATCACCAGCCCGCTGCCCGCGATGCGCTGCAGCCGACCGATGGCGGCGCGCGTCTGCCGCTCCACCACTTCCGCCGTGCGTCCGGCGTGCCGCTCCTCTAGGCGCTCCCCCACCGCGGCGATCGGACGGATGCCGTGCGCGACGGCCGACGCAACCTTGTCGCGAACCCCCTCGTCGGTCTCGCCGTACAGGCGGCGGCGCTCCGAGTGACCGATGATCGCGAAATCGGCGAGCCGGCGCAGCATCAGCGGCGACGTCTCCCCGGTGTAGGCG
>JALYXZ010000006.1 GCA_030946825.1 Chloroflexota bacterium
ACCAAGCCAAGGCGCCGCCGGCGGGCCTCCACGGGCATCTCGGCCGCCGAGGTGCAATCGGTGGATCTCACTCCCGGCGCGCCGGTGGCCGAGAGCCCAGAGGGTGGGACCGACGCCCCGGCGCCCCGCCGCCGGCGCGGCAGGAGAGATCCGGGCAGCCCCCCGGCATCCGCAGCGCCCACCACACCCGGCGCTGACGAGAAGGAGGCCAAGCCGGACGAGAAGCGCGTGAATGCGCGCCGCGGCAAGCGTTCGAGCGTGAGCGCCGAGACTCCGTCAGGCGCCGATCCCGATGCCGACAAGCCCGCTCCGCGGCCGACACGAGCGCGCCGCACGACACCAGCCGCCGACGCCTCCGGCGAGAGCGGCGGGGCTGAGGCGGGAGCGGAGCAGCCTCAGGGCATCTGGCAACGCTTCCGGACAGCGCGGGGCTCCTGAGCGGAGCGTGACGAAGCCGGCCCTCGAGGCCGGCTTCGTTGTGCTAAGAGGCGGAGCGGAATCAGCTCGGCTGGCTCTCGCTGGTGCTCGGTTCGATCGGTGCGGGCGCGTCCGCCTGGCCCCCGGCGTCCGCCTGGCCCCCGGCTGATGGCAGCGCGGTCGACGACGCCTCCGAGTGACCGTTGGTGGCCGGCTCCCGCTGGAAGATCGGGACCCAGTCGCCGGCGTCGCGCGCCCGCGAGGCGATCTCCTCGCGCATCTGGCTGCCAGGCTTGGGCGCGGTTAGCATTGCGACCGCTGCTCCGGCGAGTGCGCCGAGCAGCAGGCCCAAAAAGAAGGCCGTCCAATGTCGCTGCTCCTGCCGCTTCAGGCCGAGCCGCACCGCGGCGGTGTCGATCAGCTCCTTGCCGGCGGGAACGGCGGCGCTCGCCGCACCAATCGCCACTGTCCGACGCTTCCACGCGCTGCCGAGCGTCGGCAACAGCTCCTTCCTCCAGGTGCGCCTCGACCACTTGGCGGCGTCCTGACCGTATCGACGCGCGCTCTTTGCGACTTCGCTCCGCGTCGGCTGGCTGTCCTGCCATGCCTCTGCGGCGCGCGCTGTGGCCGCTTCGGCCGCCTCCGCGACGACCGATGCCATCTCGCGCCCGCGACGCGAAATCTGGCGCTGAACGTCCGTCTCGAGCACCCGGTCGACGGCGGATCGGACGGTGCCGGAGATGTCTTGCGCCATCGCTTCCTCCTCGGTGATACGCCCAAACGGGGCTGCACGCAGTATGCCACCGTGCGTCTGCGAGGGCGCCCCGCGGGGCCGCCGCCGTCGTGCGACGAGCCGGTTGCCGGCCGGCCGCCAGGGATCCGACGGCGGCCCCGGGAGCATGGTGCCGCCGCCACACAGGCTGCATCCGGCGCCCTCATCGGGCCGTTACGGCGCCCTTACCCGCCTCCCCTCCTATACTCGGCCGGATGATTCCCCAGCTCGGCGAGGCGGGTTTCCAGAGCATCGGTCAGGCGACCGCGCGCGCGATCGTGCATCGCGCTGCCGCGAGCCAGCGACTGGGGCGGACGCTCCTGGTGCACGGCGCACCGGGCTCAGGAAAAGGCGCCTTCCTCGACGACCTGCTTGCCCTGCTGCTGTGTCACGCCGAGGCCCCGGCTCAGCGCCCGTGCAATGCGTGCCGGTCGTGTCGAGAGGCTAGGGCGCACACGCATCCCGACCTGGTGATGGCGTCGCCGGAGTCGTGGCGCGACGGCCGCTCCGCCGGTGAGAGCCAGGTCGCGGCGGCCCGACGCTGGCTGCTGGAAACCTCCGGGGCGCCCATTGCCGGACTCCGCAGGGTGGTCGTCATCGAGCACGCCGACGCTGCTAACGAGCAGATCCAGAACGCGCTGCTGAAGACGCTGGAGGAACCCGGACCCCGACACCTGTTCGTCCTGGTGGCCGATGATCCTGCTCGGCTGCTGCCCACCATCCGATCCCGCAGCCAGCCCCTCCGCATCGGTCCGGTGCCGCGTGCCGAGCTCGTTACGTGGCTGGCCGAGGTGGAGCGCCTGCCTCTCGACCAGGCGACGGTCGTGGCCCGCGTGTCGGGCGGGCTGATCGGACGCGCGACCTCGTACGTGCGCAATCCCGACCTGGTTGCCTGGCGCCGCCGCCTGCAGGGCGAGTTGCTGGACCTGGTCACGCGTGGCCGCGCGGATCGTTTCCAATCGATTCCCGAGCTGCTCGAGGAGGCCGGGCGGCCGGGCGCGCCGGCAACCTCGCGCACCGTCGAGGAGAGCGAGGATGCCGGAACGGTGCGGGCGCCGGCATCGGTGCAGCGCGAGGCAGCATTGCGCATCACGGATGCGTGGCAGGACCTGGCCCGCGACCTGATGGTGGCCGCCGCCGGGCAGCCGATGCTGGCCGGCAGCGCAGAGCTCCATCCGGAGCTGCTGACCGTCGCCGAGCGGATCGGCAGCCGGCCGATGGCCCGCTTCCTGGCTGTCCTGCAGCAGATCCAGGACGCGATCGAGACGAACGCCGCGCCCAGGCTCGCCCTCGAAGTGGGGATGCTGGCCTGGCCGCATCTCGGCAACGCAGGTTGAGCGCGGCGTCCGAGCGCCTCACCGTCCGCGTGGTTGGGCGGGTGCAGGGCGTGGGGTTCCGCTGGTGGGCAGCCCGCCAGGCGGAACAGCTGGGGATCGTCGGCTGGGTGCGCAACGGCGATGACGAGCGGTCCGTCGAGCTTCTCGCCGAAGGCCAGCCTGCCGCTCTCGCCGAGCTCGAGCGCCGCCTCCACGCTGGTCCGCAGGCCGCCCGCGTGGAACGGGTTGCCGCCTCCCGGGGCCGCGCGAGCGGCGCCTTTCGCCGCTTCGAGATCAGCCGTGGATGAGCCGGGCCGCCGCGCGATCCTGTTGCTGGTCAACTCCGTGGCCGGAGGCAAGGTCGGGTCCGGCCCTCCGCTATCTCCAGACCCGGAGCGACTCGAGCCAGCCGCCCTGGCGGCTGCGCTCCGCGCCCGAGGGCTCGAGATCGAGTCGCGCGAGCTCGCAGCTGATGACGATGTCGCCAAGCTGGCCCGGGAAGGCGCCGAGCGCGGTCTCGACATCGTGGTCGCCGGCGGCGACGGCACCGTCGGCCTTGCCGCGGCCGCACTCGTCGACCAGGATGCGACGCTGGGCATCCTGGCGCTCGGCAGCTTCAACAACGTCGCGCATGGGATCGGCATCCCGCTGACCCTCGAACCCGCCCTGGAGGCGATCGCCCGCGGGCGCGTCCGGCAGGTCGATGTCGGCGAGGCCCGCGTGGGCGCGGCGGATGCGACCGACGGTCCGGCTGAGTACTTCCTGGAGGCTGCCGGGGTTGGTCTCGATGCGGCAGGCTTCGGAGTGGTCGAGCTTCAGGAGCGCCACGGCCTGCATCGGGCACTGGCTGCCCTGTGGCGCGTGCTGCGGGCGCGCAAGCGGCGGATGCGCCTGGTGATCGATGGCCAACGGCGGCGTACTCGCGCCCCGGCCATCACCGTCTGCAACGGTCCGTACCACGGGTTCGGCTTCGCGCTCGCCCCCGCGGCGGACCCCGCCGACGGCCACCTGGACGTGGCCATCTTTTCCGGGATGGGCCGCTTCGAGGTGCTGAGACACTTCCTCCGCGTGGCACGCCGGCGCCCGTTCCGGGAGCCGCGGCTGCTGGTCATCGCCTGCCGGAAGCTGAGCGTGGAGGCGGTGCACGGCGTGCTCCCGGTCCACGCCGACGGCCGCTCCATCGGTACCACACCCGTAACGTTCCGGGTCCGGGCTGGCGCGCTGCGGGTGTTCGTCTAGTCCAGCGCCCGACCGGGCAGCGGCGCCGCGGGAAACAGAGAGCGGTGCATGGTCAGCGCGTACCGGTCGGTCATGCCGGCGACGTAATCGGTGACCTGCATGACGAGCGGATCCTCGTTGCGGCGAAACGTGTCGGGCAGCGACTCGGGGTGCCGA
>JALYXZ010000023.1 GCA_030946825.1 Chloroflexota bacterium
TGAGCGCTTCACGGTTGCTCACCGACCGCAGCTGCTTGCGGGTGCGCTTCAGCAGCTTGCCGTGGTACGTGCCGTCGCCGTATGGCTCGTGGAGGCGCGCCACATCCCACTCGCGCGTGCCGCTCACCGAGGTGGCGGGCAGCCATCGGTCGAGGATCGCTTTTGCCTCGTCGATGGCCACGAAGCGCCGCGTGCGCGTGCCGTTGTCCAGCAGCGTCAGCAGGTCCGCGAAGCTGGCATCGATGTCCTCCACCAGCGTGGAGAGGCGCTCCATGGTGCCGGGAATCCGCTCCGGGCGGAAGAGCCCGGTGAGCAGCGCCTTGCGCTCATCGGTCTGCACATCGGCAAGGACCTCGGGGAGGCGCGGGATGCCGGCGGCCGCTTCGGCCGGGGGCACCTCGTAGTCGTACAGCCTGACCATCATGACTCCGAGAGCGTAGCCGGAGGAGCCTGGTCGCGTTCGCGGGGCACGTGCGGCCCGTACAATCGGGGGCCTTGGACCTGTGAGGCTGCGGCCACGCGACTGCCGATCGGTCCGACCAACTCAGGAGGTCCAGATGGGGATGCTGCTCGAGGGCAAGCGGCTGGTGGTCACCGGTGTCCTGACCGACGACAGCATCGCGTACTCGGTGGCCAGGGTTGCGCAGGAAGCGGGCGCGGAGCTGCTGCTGACCAGCTTCGGGCGGGCGATGAGCCTCACCCAGCGCGTGGCCCGCAAGCTGCCGACTCCGCCGGACGTGCTGGAGCTCGACGTCAACGACGCCGCGCACATCGAGGCGCTGAACGCGGAGGTGATGCGCCGATGGGGACGCCTCGACGGCCTGGTCCACGCGATCGGGTTCGCGCCGGCTGACGCGCTGGGCGGGAACTTCATGAACACGCCCTGGGAGAGCGTGGCGACTGCCTTCCAGACATCGGCCTATTCGCTCAAGGCGCTCTCGGTCGGCCTGCTGGAGCCGATGAAGGCGGCCGGCGCCGCGAGCGTGGTGAGCCTCGACTTCGACGGGCGCTACGCGTGGCCGATCTACGACTGGATGGGCGTCGCCAAGGCGGGCCTCGAGGCGATCACCCGGTACCTGGCTCGCGACCTCGGTGCGCACCGGATCCGGGTCAACACGGTCTCGGCCGGACCGATACGGACCATGGCCGGCAAGAGCATCCCGGGGTTCGACCAGATCGCGGACCGATGGCTGGACCGGGCCCCGCTCGGCTGGTCGATGACCGACGCGACCCCGGTGGCGCAGATGGTCTGCGTGCTGCTCAGCGACTGGGCACCGATGACCACCGGCGAGCTGATCCATGTCGACGGTGGCTACCACGCCATGGGCACCGATATCCGGCCGCAGGGCTAGGAACAGCGCGGTCGAGGCGCGGTCGGGTAACAGTCGAGGCTCGGTCAGGCGTTCCCGGCCGGTCCGCTGGGCCACAGCAGGGCGACGGTGAACGGCGCGCTGCCGAGCAGCTGGTCGCCTCGGCGCAGCTCGACCCGATGCCGCCCGAGCTGCTGCAGCTCCAGGCCGTTCAGGTCGGCCACCAGGTTCGCCGTCGTCGTGCCCTCGGGGACCTCCATTCGCAGGCGCGGAGCGTCCTGGAGCAGCGGCGCACCGCTCGGCGAGACGACCTGCAGGTCCAGCTCGTGGATCCCCGGCTCGGTCTCGAGGACGGCGACAACGAACAGGCGGCCGTGGATCGCGGGGAGCCGCGCGACGTTGATCTGGCTGAACAGGCCGATGGCACTGATCTTTCCGTCCTGCGCGGTCAGGGCGTAGTCGCAGATCAGCAGCGTGTGGAGGTCGAGGCGGGGCTCAGGCACGCATCGGAGTATAGGCCGGGGTGGGACCGGCCCTTACCGGCCGCGAGTGGCCCGCGAAGTGGGCCACGCCGTCACTGGCCGGTGCGATCACGAACCCCCGTCGTACAGGTCGGGGTCGAGGAGCCAGGCCAGCTCGCCGGCCCCCGGCTCAGGGGTCCCGGGAAACTCCACGCAGGCCAGGCCGCCCTTCCGCATCCGCACCGATGCCGCGCCGGTGAGCTCAGCGATCACCGATGAGAGGTCCGGCTCGTGGCCGACGAAAAGGACGCGGCGAGCGTCCGGCCAGCGGATCGCTGCGCGGGCGAAGGCCGGCCAGTCGGCGCCGGGAGCCAGCTCCGGAACGATGGTCGGCGGCGCCGTCAGGCCCAGGCCGCGGACCGCCAGCTCGGCGGTCTGCCGGGCGCGGAGCGCAGGGGAAGTGAGCACGCGGTCGGGTCGCAGGTTGAGGCGGCGCCACAGGTGCCCGGCGGCGGTCAGGGACTCGATCCCGGCTGCGGTCAGGGGCCGGGCGAGATCGTCGCCGCCAGGGGACGCGTCTTCCGCGTCCGCGTGACGGAGGAAGTAGAGGATCAAACTTGGGCCACCGGGGGCGTCAGGCTGAAGCCGCCCCGCCGCGGGTCCCGGTGTGTCCGCTGGCGACGCCTCGTGCATGACCGGTGCGCCCGAGGCGCAGCGTGGTGGCCATTGTCGCGGACGCCTTGGGCAGCGTGACGGTCAGCACGCCGTTGTCGAGGGTGACGTTGGCGCGTTGGCCATCGACCGGGACCGGCAGCTCGAACTCGCGGTGGTACGGGCCGTAGGCCCACTCCCGGACGAGGTGGGCGATCCGGTCCTGGCCCTCCCCGCGAGGCGCCGCACGCAGCGCCATCCGGCCGTCGTCGAGGACATCGACCTCGATGTCCTCTGGCGAAACGCCGGGCATCGGCGCGACGACCATCAGCTCCCGTTCGTTTTCGAAGATGTTGATCGGGACGGCGATCGGTTCGGTCATGCGGATCCTCCTGCAGGCCCCGATGCT
>JALYXZ010000024.1 GCA_030946825.1 Chloroflexota bacterium
ATCTCCTCCTCGCGGACGATCTCGTCGCCGAGGAGAAGGCGCAGCGGCAGCTCGACGATCGCCGCGACCTCCGCGTCGTGCGCGATCAACGCCGGCCGCTCGCTGACGGCCGCGACGAACGGGCGCAACTCGAAGTTGCTGACCGGTATCCAGATGTCGTCGAGGGTCCCCAGCACGCGCACCATGGCGGGATCGAGGCCGATTTCCTCGTGCGCTTCGCTCAGGGCGGTATCGGCGCGGGTGCGATCCGCGAAGTCCACCGCCCCGCCGGGCAGCGACACTTCGCCGGCGTGGTTCCGCAGCGAGCCGTGTCGCACGGTGAGCGGGATGGTCAGCTCGCCGTCGGCGGGGTAGAGCGCCAGCAGCGTGGAGGCGGGGCGAGGCGGAGGAAGGCTGGACCGTTCGTAGCGGCGGATCGAGGTCCCGGTGTCAGCGCGGGGCAGGAATCCGGGCGCGCTGCGAATCGGGCGCCCGGCGGCCCGGAGCGCATCGGCGACCGCCTCCGCCCAGCCCGCCTCACCGCGTAAGATGCCTGCCATGCCGCCTCCAGCCAGCCGCGATCGGGAAGACCGGGTCCGTGCGGCGCTCCTGCGCGCGCGGCTGCTGACGAACCGTACCCCGCATCTCGCCACCCAGACGCGACGGGACGCAAACACCGCGATCGACATCCTGGAGGGTCAGCTCGGTCTGAACCAGACCGATGTGATCGAAACGACTCGCGCGGTCGAGCTGCTGAACGGTGCCTATCCGTCGCTGATCTTCGGTCTGCTCAGCGACCGGGACTTCGCCGAGCGCTTCTCGCCGGCCCTCCGTCGTCTGGGCCTGCGAGGGATCGGCCACCGGCTGGAAGAGGTGAGCGGCAACAGCATGGCCGAGCCGATCCCAGGCCCCACCGGCGAGCGACACCATCGCGACGAGCTCGCGCCCGATGAGCGCGTCGACGCTCTCGGCCGGCCGCTGCCCCCACCGCCCGGCTACTACTGATCCGTCCCGACGCCCGCGAGCGCCGCCACCAGCGCCGCGTCGGTTGGCGTGGATCCGAACCCCAGGCGATCGCCGACCACCGCGGCGGCGGGTGGCTCCAGGAAGGTGGAGCGCAGCGCCTCCCAGGAGGCCGCCGCGAAGACGGCAGTCGGCGGCCCGTCGAGGATGATCCGGCCCGCGCGAAGCACGACGACCCGCTCGAAGGTCTCCGCCACGAAGCGCATGTCGTGGGTCACCGCGATCACCGTGCGACCCGACGACGCCACCGACCTGACGATCCGTTCGACACGCTCGACGCCGTGCCGGTCCTGCCCGGTGGTCGGCTCGTCGAGGACCAGGACCGGGGTCGACATCGCCAGCACGGAGGCCAGCGCGAGCAGCTTGCGGCGTGAGGCGCCCAGGTCGTAGGGGTTCGTCCGCTGCTCGGCCTCTAGCCCGGTGGCACGCAGGGCGTCGTCGACCGCCGCGCGGAGCCGGTCGCCGGAGAAGCCAAGGTTGCGCGGGCCGAATTCCACCTCGCGGCGCAGCGTTGCCGCGAAGATCTGGCGATCCGGGTCCTGGAAAACGAGGCCGACCCGCGCGGCGAGCTGGGCCACCGTTTGCCGGGCGGCATCGGTGCCGTCGACCAGGACCCGTCCCGAGGTTGGCCGCAGCAGCCCATTCAGATGGCGGACCAGCGTGGTCTTGCCGCTCCCGTTCTGCCCGATGATCGCCACGCGCTCGCCGGGACCGATGTGCAGGTCCACTCCATCGAGGGCGCGCACCTGGCCCTGGCGGTAGACGTGGACCAGCGACTCGACTGCCAGCTCGACCATCAGGCCGATGCCGCTGCCAGGTCGAGCGCGTGCTGCGGAAGCCCGGCCTCGCGCGCGAGCCGCGCCAGGCGCACGCCCGAGGGCTCAGCCACGCCCAGCTCCAAGAGCCGCGGATCGCCGAGGACCGAGCGCGCCGGACCGTCGAGCGCCACTCGGCCGCTGGCCAGAACGACGACGCGGGAGACGAGATCGGCAAGCAGGTCGGTCTTGTGCTCCGCGACCAGGATCGAGGTTCCTTCCCGGGCGAGCCGCGCGAGCGCATCGCCGACCATCCGCGTCCCGGCCGGATCGAGCTGCGCGGTCGGATCGTCGAGGACCAGGTGGCGCGGGCGCATGGCCAGCAGCGAGGCGATGGCGGTCAGCTGCTGCTGGCCGCCGGAGAGGCGGGCCGGATCGCGCTCGGCGAGCGCGTCGATGCCGAGGATCACGAGCGCCTGCCGCGTGCGGCCGATGACGTCGGCTAGCGGCAACCCCAGGTTCATCGGTCCGAAGGCGACTTCCTCGTAGACCGTGGCGGTCACCCCGGAAAGCTGCGTCCCGGGGTTCTGGAAGGCGATCCCGATGCGAGCCGCGAGCTCGTGCATCGGTCGCCCGGCGGTCGGCACACCATCGAGGAGGATCCTGCCGGTTAGCGTGCCGCCGATCGAGCGGGGCGCCAGGCCCGAGGCGAGCAGGCACAGTGTGCTCTTGCCCGATTCGTTGGCTCCGGCCAGGCCGACCACCTCGCCATCGTGGAGCTCGAGCTCGACATCGCGCAGCGAGGCACGCTCTGCGCCCGCATATCGGTACGAGACGCCCTCGAAGGTGAGCATTTCGGCGCGAGCCCTCAGCCCAGGACGCCGGCCAGGCGCGCAGCGAGCAGCGCCGGCACCGACAGGAGCAGCAGCCAACGCGCGGCCGACTGCGCCGATGAGTCCGCCGGGGCCCACAGCAGCGTGCGCCGACCGGGGCGGGTGAAGCCCCGTGCCTCGAGCGCCATGGTCCGCTCCTCGACCTCACCGATGGCGCCCAGGATCACGGGCCCCACGATCGGGAGGATGCCCCGCACCCGGCGCCAGATGCTGCCCTCCGTGTCGAGCCCTCGGGCACGCTGGGCGGCGGTGATCGCAGCGGCCCGATCGACCATCGCCGGCACCGTCTGCACCGATGCGTTGGCCACGAAGGCGAGGCGGGGCGAGACGCCGCGGCGCTCGAGGTCGACCACCAGCGATGCGGGCGGGGTGGTCAGGTAGAAGAGCGTGATCGCGCCGGAGATGGCCAGGATCCGCGCCAGGACCTGGACCGCAAACGAGAGGCCCTCGGCAGTGGCGGTGATCGGGCCGAGCTGCAGCAGCACGTGGCGACCGCCGGCGAAAAAGAAGACGTTGACCAGGACCGCGCTGACGGCGATCGGCAGCGTGAGCAGCAGTGACGTCCGGATCAGGCTGCCCAGCACCCGGGCGAGGACCGCCGGCACGATGACCGCCAGAAGCAGCAGGGCGATCGGGCCGACGAGTCCGCCGATGATCACTGCGTCGACGGCGGTGGCCGTCGCGAGCAGCGCCTTGGTGAGTGGGTTGAGCCGGTGGACGCCGGTCGGACCGGGCCGGGTCAGGAATGCCGGAGCGGTCGCGGCGAGGTCATCGGTCAGGCGGTCGCCTCCCCCAGGTCCGCCGCGGGCTCGCCCGTCCCGCCGTGCTCCACCAACCGCTCGCCCTGCGGGAAGCGGGCCTTGGTGCGGCGTGCCATGGCATTCAGGATCAGGTAGACCGTGAAGAAGGTGACCAGCTTGTCCACCGGGTCGGAGAGGAGGCCCTGCTGGAAGGTGGCGGTCGCCACGTCCGAGCCCCCTTGGCGGAAGGCGGCCACCAGGAAATCGGTGCCGGAGCCGGTGACGCCACCGAAAACGTTGGCCGCGATCGGCGCGCTGATCAGCGCGGCGACGACGCCGGTGAGCACACCGGCGACCACGACGTACGCGACGGTCAGGTCGCGCCGGATGAAGAGGAGCGCCAGGAAGCCGACCAGCCCGGCAACGAAGAGCAGGGCGACGATCCAGCTCATCACCGCGAAGATCGGATTATCGGTCTGGCCGAAGAAGACGAAGCCCTTGCCATAGAAGCGAGTGACCGCGTAGAAGGCGAGCGCCAGGACGATCGCGACCGCCACCACGCCGCCCAGCATCAGTTCCGCGATGGACCGATTCGGGCGCGGCCGCAGCCACTCCAGTCGGCCGAACATGCCGGCCAGCAGGCCGATCACGGCCGCCACGATGAAGAAGGCCGCCGCAGCGGGGCTCTGGAACGGCGGTGGCACGACGTAGGTCCACAGCAGGTTGGCGAGAGCACCGGTCAGCATCCCGGGAATCGGGCCGGCCAGCGCCCCGACCAGGATGGTGCCGATCGAGTCGAGGTAGATCGGGATCTTCAGCGCCGCGGCCACGGTTTGGCCGAGGATGATGTTGATCGCCAGCGCGATGGGAATCAGGACGATGGTGCGCGTGTCGAACTGGCGGGCGATCGAGGTCAAGGCCCGCGTCTGCAGGTACTCGACGACGGCGTAGGCGGCCAGGCCGAGCAGCAGCGCCACGGCCAGGATCAGCGCGAACGAGTTCGCTCCGGAGGTCCGAATCCCGGTCTGCGGGTCCTGGGCGCCGTTGAACGCCCCGAAGGCGATGACGCCGATGTAGGCCGCGACGGCGAAGGCCGCCACCGCCGCGATGATCCGAAGCGCTCGCTGGGCCACGGGACTGCCTCCTTGGTACCTGCTCATCGGCTCGACCGCTCCACCGCCCGGGCCAGGCGGCCGAGCAGCTCGTCGCGCATCATCTCCGGATCGAGGGCGGCCGCGACCCGGACGATTCTGCGCTCCGGAATCCCGGATCGATACAGGGAGCCTGCGGCGTACGGGCTCTGGCTGGTGTCGCAGGCCAGGCGCTCCTCCACCTCGTCGGTCACCGCCTCGGGGCGCAGCAGTGAGGCGATGAGCGTCACCGGATCGTGCAGATAGCACCCGTCGATGCCGTCCGCCTTACGGTGGAACTCGACATAGAACCGGACCGCGTCGCGCACGATCCCCGACAGGTAGGTGTCCGGCAGCGCCTCCATGTCGTCCATGGTGAACACGACGTCCTGCGTGGCGTCCAGCGGGAAGATGCGGTCGATGGCGTTATGGGCCAGGCAGATCTCGGCGGCCTCGGGGTCGACGCAGGCGTTCCACTCGCCCGTCTCGGTCGTGTTGCCGCGCTCCTCGAGCGTGCCGCCCATCCAGATGACCTCCCGGGCGCCACCGGCCAGCTGCACGCCGTGCTGCACCGCCGTCGCGAGGTTGGTGAGCGGCCCGAGGGCGACGATCGTGATCTCGCCGGGGTGGCGAGTGATGTGTGCGCCGATGTAGCGCGCGGCCGGCACCGTGGTGTACTCGGTGGTGCCCAGCTGGCGGTCCTCGCCGCGGAGCTCGACATAGCCGGTGCCGGTTGGGCCGTGGGTGTCCTGCGCGGTGCGCAGCCGGCGCTGGAGCGGCCGAGCTGCGCCGATGCTGACCGGCACATCGCCGCGACCCACCATGCGCAGGATCTTTCCGGTGTTGCGCGCGACGTGCTGGATCTCGACGTTGCCGGCCACGCAGGTGACGCCGCGCAGGTTCAGTTCCGGGGCCGTGGCCGCGATCAGCAGGGCGATCATGTCGTCGATGCCGGTGTCGACGTCGAGGATGACCGGGCGGGCGTCCATCGTCTCCATGCTACTTCGGCCAGCCCCCGGCCTGCCCGACCTTGGAGGCGAGCGGACGGCCGAGCGCCTGGCTGATGAACCGCGCGGCGGCCAGCACGCCGTCGAGGTCGACCCCGTGGCGCAGGCCCTCGCGGTCGAGCAGGTAGACGAGGTCCTCGGTGGCCAGATTGCCGGCCGCACCGGGGGCGTACGGGCAGCCGCCGGTCCCTCCGGTCGAGGCGTCGAAGCAGCGGACCCCGAGCTCGAGCGCCGAGGCCACATTCGCGGCTGCCGTCCCGCGGGTGTCATGGAAGTGCATCGCCAGGCGCTCCGCACCGATTCCCGCCTCGCCGAGCGCCGCCACCACGCGTCGGACGTCACGTGGCCCGCCGACGCCGATGGTGTCGCCGATACTCAGCTCGTCGACGCCGATGTCGAGCAAGCGCTGCGCGACGTCGACCACGGCGGACTCCGGGACCTCCCCGGAGTACGGGCAGCCGAACGCGGTCGACACGTAGCCGCGCGTCCACATCCCACGCGCCGCGGCACTCGAGACGACCGGTGCGAAGGCAACGATCGACTCGTCGATCGTCATGCCGATGTTGTGGCGGCTGAACTCGTCCGAGGCGGCGGTGAACACGGCGATCGCGTCGGCACCCGCCGCCAGGGCTCGGCTCATGCCCAGCTGGTTGGGGACCAGGACCGGGAAGCGAACGCCCGGGCGGCGCTCGAGGCGCGCCAGCAGATCGTCCGCGTCGGCAAGCTGCGGGACGGCGCGCGGCGAGACGAACGAGGTCGCCTCGATCTCACGCAGGCCCGCGTCCGCGAGCAGCTCGACGAATCGCAGCTTCACATCGGTTGAGACCGGCAGCGGCTCGTTCTGGAGGCCGTCCCGCGGTCCCACCTCGTAGATGCGGACGTCGTTGCTCATGGCGTCGATCGTACGGCGGGCGACCGCCGCCCGCGTCCCCGCCCGCCCTCGGCTGGGCTCACGCCCGCACCTCGGCAAGGGTTGCGCCGCGCTCGACCTGGTCGCCGACCGCGACATCGATGCGGGACAGCGTCCCGTCCGTGGGGCTGACCACCGCGTGCTCCATCTTCATCGCCTCGATGACCACCACCGGGTCGCCGGCGCGCACCGCGTCCCCGGTGTGGTGGCGAACGGCGATCACGCGCCCGGGCATCGGCGCGGTGAGGGTCGCCGATCCTTGGCTGACGGCGGCGTGGCGGACCGCCTCCTCGATGGTCGGCGCCGGCGCCAGCCGGAACTCGAGCGACTGGCCCTGCACGTCGACATGCACGATCGACCCGTCCTGGACCGCCGCGGTGCTCGTCGCCGGCCCCGCGGCATCCAGCGCGACTCGGTGAACCTCTCCGCCATGCTGCACGCGGATCGCGGCTGGCGCGTTCAGCCGCCATCCGCCGCCCCACGTCTCGTCGGGCGGGGCGAGCAGCTCGGCGGCACGCTCCCACGCTGCCGGATCCGGCACGGCGGGCGCCGCCATCTCCACATCGGCGATCGTGCTGGTGCGCACCTCGCCGCCGGTGAACCAGTCCTGGCGCACTGCCCAGCGCAGGAAACGCAGGTTGGTGCGCACGCCCAGCACGCGGGTCTCGTCGAGTGCGGCGCGGAGGCGGACAATCGCGGCGATGCGGTCGCGCCCGACCGCGATCAGCTTGGCGAGCATCGGGTCGTACCGGTCGCCGACCAGCTGCCCCGGGCGGATGCCCGCATCGACTCGGACGCCCGACGGCCAGTGCAGGTCTGCGATGCGGCCGGTGGCGGGCAGGAATCCGGCCTCGGCATCCTCCGCGTACAGCCGCGCCTCGATGGCGTGGCCGCTGATGAACACTTCGGCCTGCGAAAGGCCGAGTGGCTCGCCCGCTGCGATCCGCAGCTGGTCCGCGACCAGGTCGCGGCCGGTGACCGCCTCGGTGACGGGATGCTCGACCTGGAGCCGGGTGTTCATCTCCAGGAAGAAGAACGATCCGTCGTCGTCGACCAGGAACTCCACCGTCCCGGCACCCACGTAGCCGACCGATGCCGCCAGGCGCAGTGCGGCAGCGCCGAGAGCCTCCCGCAGTTCCGCGCTGACCGATGGACCTGGAGACTCCTCGATGATCTTCTGATGGCGCCGCTGAGTGCTGCAGTCGCGCTCGCCGAGGTGAACGCCGTGTCCGTAGCGGTCGAAGAGAACCTGGACCTCCACGTGGCGAGGAGCCTGAAGGTAGCGTTCCAGGATCAGCTGTCCGTCTCCAAAGGCCCGCTCAGCCTCGCGCCGCGCCCCAGCCAGCGCTTCCGGCAGCTCGTCTGCAGCGCGGACAACGCGCATCCCCTTGCCCCCGCCGCCGGCCGCCGGTTTGACGAGGATCGGCAGACCGATGCGCCTCGCCTCCGCCTCCAGGCGCGGCCCCTGCTGGTCGGCAGCGTCGTAGCCGGGCACCACCGGGATGCCAAGCTCGGCTGCGCGGCGACGGGCGGCAGCCTTGTCACCCATGGCGGCGATCGCGGTCGGCGGCGGCCCGATCCAGACCAGGCCGTTCGACTCGACGGCCCGGGCGAAGCCGGGATTCTCCGAAAGGAACCCGTACCCAGGATGGATGGCATCCACCGCCGCCTCGCGAGCGACGGCCACGATCGCGGCGGCATCCAGGTACGAGGAGATGCCGCGCAGCTCGTCGACTCCATCCGGGGGAGCGTCGTCCGCGGTCACGATCCCCACGCTGCGGATCCCCATCCGGCGCGCGGAGCCGGCGATTCGCCGTGCGATCTCTCCCCGATTGGCGATCAGCAGCGATCGAATGGCGCGCCGCCCGGTGGTGGCCGGCGCTGACCCCAAGTCGTGCCCGGCGACCGACCAGAGCGACGAGCGCGACACCCGGATCCGGCCTCCGACGCGCGTGCCCGGCAGCCGTCCGTCGCTGATCCAGCGCTGAACGGTCCGGACCGTGACGCCCAGCTCAGCGGCCACCTGGCGAGGCGTGAGCTGCTCGTCGTCCACGTCGCGAATGTCGCCGATGACGACGGGGCCGTCAACCACCGGGCCGTCAAACGGTTTGTGCCGTCACCGACCGCCGGCGCCCCGTCGCGTGGTCTGGCTGCGCGTCGGCTCAGGCGCGCCAGGCCGGGGTGCGCCTCTCCAGGAACGCGGCCAGTCCCTCCTGGCCTTCCGGGCCGGTCCGCTGCTCGGCAATGCGCCGCACGGTCAGGCCCCGCGCCACCTCGGGAGCCGCGTCGCGCAGCTCGCGGATCAGGGCTTTGGCAGCCCGAACGGCGGTTGGTCCGGCGGCGTGCAGCTCGGCCAGGTACGCGGCGATGGCGGCGTCGGCCTCCTGCTCGTCGAGCGCGATGACGTGGACCAGCCCGATCGCCTTAGCTCGATCAGCGCCGAAGCGCTCACCGCTCGGAAAGAGGGCACGGGCATGCGTCTCACCGATCTTGGCCAGGACGAAGGGAGCGATCACCGCGGGCAAGATCCCGAGCTTGGTCTCGGTGAATCCAAAGGCGGCATCCGCCGTGGCCACCACCATATCGGACACCGCACAGAGCCCCATGCCGCCACCGAGCGCCGCTCCGTGCACGCGGGCAATGACCGGGGCGGGACAGCCATCGACCGCGTCGAGCATCTCGGCCAGAGCCCGCGCATCCGATTCGTTAGCAGTGCGGTCGAGCGCCAGCGCGGCCCGCATCCAGGCCACGTCCGCGCCGGCGCAGAATGCGGCCCCCTCCCCGCGCAGGACCACCGCCCGCAGCGTCTCCGGCGGCTCGTCGGCGAACGCGCGGAACGCCGCGCCGAGGTCGCCGATCAACTCCGCGTTCAACGCGTTGCGCACCTCGGGGCGGGCGAGGGTGATCTCGGCAACGTCTCCGTCGCGCTCGAGACGGAGCAGGTCGCTCACGTACGGCCGCGCCGGTAGAACGGCTCGGCGACCGCACGCACCGCGTCGAGCAGCGGTTCCTCGAGCCAGACAACGTCGGTGCCGGGGGGCACATCCACCGTGGCCTGGGCCCCCGGCTCACCCAGCAGCCCGAGCAGCAGATGCGGCTCGCCTTCGGCGTCGGACTCCACCAGGAACGCCGCATCGACACTGGTGTCGGCGAGCGACTCCGCGAGCGACTGCTCCAACGGCTGCGTCTGTATCCCCGGCAGCCGGACTCGAATCGACTGGCGCCGCGAAACGGTCAGCAGCGGTTCATCGCTGCCGGGCAGTTGTCCGGCGGCCAACGCGGCCAGCTCATCGGGCTCGAACCGATAGGGAACCGGGCCAGCCGGATCCAGGATCGCCGGCAGCCCCGAGGCTGCCAGGTTGGCCAGCACCACCCGTGCGGGGAGCGGTAGGCTGCTCGTCCCACGGGGCGCCCAGGCGGCCAGTGCACCGACCGACGCGAACAGGACGCTCACCGGTGCTTCCTCGGCATCCCGGGCCAGCATGACGCCGACCTCCACCTCGTCCTGATCGTTGACGGCGCTCTCCAGCGCCTGGCGGGTGTCCTCCTGTGCGCCGGGCGGGACCGGCAGCAGCAGGGTCGCCGTCGCCAGGGCACGGTAGAACGCGTGGAGGCGGGCCCCGGAGCGGTCACCCGCCGCCTCGGCTTCACGGGCGGCCGTCATCGCCTCGAAGAGTGATGCGGCGCTCTCCTCCAGGCTGCCGGTCGGCACACCGCGATCGTGGGAGCCGGGAGCAGGGCGCTCGAGCACGGGTTGATCGGTCATCGGCAGGCAGCGTAGCGCACCCGCAGGTCAGCCTCGCGCCACACCGGTTTCGATCTGCCTGCCGCGGCTACATCCGGAAGATTCCGAAGCGGGTCTCACAGATCTCCCGGTTCAGCGCCGCGCTGATGCCCATCGCCAGCACGCGGCGCGTGTCGATCGGGTCGATGACCCCGTCATCCCACAGACGCGCGGTCGAGTGGTAGGGCGAGCCCTGCCGCTCGTACTCGGCCAGGATCGGCGCCTCGAATGCGTCCCGGTCGGCATCGGTCTCGAAGCCCCCGCGCACCGTGGACAGAACGCGGGCTGCCTGCTGACCGCCCATCACGCTGATCCGGGCGTTCGGCCACATCCACAGCTGGCGCGGGGAGTAGGCGCGCCCGGCCATGCCGTAATTGCCGGCGCCGTAGCTGCCGCCGATGACCACGGTGAACTTGGGGACCGCGGTGGTCGCCACCGCCGTCACCAGCTTTGCCCCGTCCTTGGCGATTCCCCCGGCCTCGTACTCGCGGCCGACCATGAAGCCGGTGATGTTCTGCAGGAAGACCAACGGGATGCGCCGCTGACTCGCCAGCTCGATGAAGTGCGCTCCCTTGAGCGAGGAGCTGCTGAACAGGATCCCGTTGTTGGCCAGGATCGCGACCGGGAAGCCCTCGATGCGCGCAAAGCCGCAGACCAGCGTCTCGCCGTAGCGCTCCTTGAACTCGTGCAGCTCGCTGCCGTCGACGAGGCGCGCGATCACCTCGCGCACGTCGTACGACTGGCGCGGGTCAGCCGGGATGACGCCGTACAGCTGCCCCGGATCGACCGATGGCGCCCGGCTGGTCTCGATCGGCCAGGGAGGAGCCGGACGCCGCCAGGCCAGGTTGCGCACGATCGAGCGGCCGATCGCCAGCGCGTGCGCGTCATCGAGCGCGTAGTGGTCGGCGACCCCGGAGAGCCGGGTGTGAACCTCGGCGCCGCCGAGGTCCTCGGCGGACACTTCCTCACCGGTCGCGGCCTTCACCAACGGCGGACCTCCGAGAAAGATGGTGCCGGTGCCCCGCACGATGACCGTCTCATCGCTCATGGCCGGCACATAGGCGCCGCCCGCCGTGCACGAGCCCATCACCAGCGCGATCTGCGGGATGCCTCGCGAGGAGAGCTGCGCCTGGTAGTAGAAGATCCGGCCGAAGTGGTCGCGGTCGGGGAAGACTTCGTCCTGGAGCGGGAGGTAGGCGCCGCCCGAGTCGACCAGGTACAGGCACGGCAGCCGGTTTTCGAGCGCGATCTCCTGCGCCCTGAGGTGCTTCTTGACAGTCAGCGGGTAGTACGTGCCGCCCTTCACCGTCGCGTCATTGGCGACCACGATGCACTCGACGCCCTCGATCCGAGCCACGCCGGTAACGATCCCCGCCGACGGAGCCTCGTCGTCGTACAGGCCCCCGGCGGCCAGGGCGGAGAGCTCCAGGAAAGCGGTCCCCGGATCGATCAACGCATCGATTCGCTCGCGAACCGGCAGCTTGCCCCGTGACCGATGGCGCTCGATGGCGATCTCGTCACCGCCCGCACCGCGCTCGCTGACGGCTCGCACCCTCTCGCGGAGCTGGTCCACAGCGGCACGCATGGCGGCGCTGTTGTCGCGGAAGGCGCCGCTTGCGGGATCGACGGCGCTGCCCAGGGTCACCATCCGGCGATTATCGCCGCTCCGGGTTGTGGCTGAGTGGCGCTGGGCCTGGGCTTCGGTCGTGCCTCAGGCGAGGGCGACGAGGGGGACGATGTGTTCCACCTGTCGAGCGTTGACGATCACCACGCTCACCACGTGCTCGAACGAGGGTTCGCCGTTGTGGAGCAGGTAAGCGTCGGTGAGCGGGAGGAAGCGATGGGCGCGAAGCACATGCACCCCCGGCTCGATGCCTGGCGGAAGGTGCAGATTGCCCGTCACGCTGAACGGGCCAACCACCATCCCCACCCGTCGCAGTCGCCGATGCAGCCTCAGCTGCCGACTGGCGCGCCACTCGGGCGGCATGGCCAGCAGCACGCTCGCGGCGGGGAGCACCTGCCAGTCACCCGGATCCCGGGTCGCCGATGCCGAGAGCGCTTGCAACGGCCCCGGGCTCGGATGCCAGAGGCGCAGCTCGTCGAGCTCGTTGAGCAGGTCGGTCACCCGTCGGCCACCGGCCTCGATCCAGCCCACGATCCGCGCATCGGCCGTGTAGAGCTCAATCGGCGCAAGCTCGGGAAGCACCGCGCCCGCGGCGGCCGCTCCCGCCGCGCTCGCCCCTCCCCGACGCCAGTTCCAGAACGACACCACGCCTCCTGCTCGAGCACGCGGGAACCCGCGCTGCCGCGAGGCTACGGGAGCGCCGGGCTGCACGGAACCGCACGACAGTCGCCAACCGCGGCGCCGAGAGTACTAGCAGGGCCTCCGATATCACTCTCCACGCGGCGTGGCGCATCTCGACCGCCGCCCACCGCCCGCCGGTTGCCGCTTGGTGGCCGCTGCGGCATACTCCGACTAAATAGGTCGGAGTTCACCAATGTGCTCCGTACCGGTCCCCCACCGCCCGCGCGGCAAGAGCCCGCGCGCCCGTCGAGCAAGAGTCGAAGGACTCTCGACCATCCTGATGTCCACGCTGGATACCGCCGCACCCCGCACCCTCCCGACTGCGCTGGTCACGGTCGAGTGGGCGCGTGCCCATCTCGACGACCCGCAGGTGCGCTTCATCGAGGTCGATGTCGACACGGCCGCGTATGAGACCGGGCATCTCCCCGGAGCCACCGCCTGGAACTGGCGGACGCAGCTGACCGATCCGGTCCGCCGCGATCTCGTGAGCCGCGAGGACCTGCAGGAGCTGCTTCGCGCAGCCGGAGTAAGCGACGACACCACGATCGTCCTGTACGGCGACAATAACAATTGGTTCGCGGCCTGGGCCTACTGGCAGCTCCGCTACCAGGGGCTCGACACGCCCAGGCTCCTCGACGGCGGCCGCAAGAAGGTCGAAACGGAAGGTCTGCCGCTGACGACCGAGGCACCGGCGCCCGTGCCCGGCAAGCTCACGCTTCCGAGCGTGACCCGCGAGGAGCTGCGTGCGTATCGGGACCAGGTGCTGGAGGGTATCGGCTCGCGGGACCGGGGTTTGATCGACGTCCGGTCGCCGGAGGAGTTCAGCGGAGAGCTCGCCGCCCCCGCCCATCTCCCCCAGGAGGCGGCGCAGCGGCGGGGCCACATCCCGGGCGCGATCAACGTTCCGTGGTCAAGCACGGTGCGCGAGGACGGTACCTTCAAGTCGCTCGAGGAGCTCACCGCGCTGTACGCGTCCCGCGGCATCCGTGGCGACCAGGAGGTGGTTGCGTACTGCCGCATCGGCGAGCGATCGAGCCACACTTGGTTCGTGCTGAAGGAGCTCCTGGGGTATCCGAACGTGCGCAACTACGATGGCTCGTGGACCGAATACGGCTCACTCGTCGGCGTCCCGATCGAGACCGGCACGGGAAACGGCCAGCGCAATTGACCGATCCGCAGACAGAGGCGCCCGCTGACCGGGGGCTCGCGCTTGGCCCGGTTGTGGACGGCATGCCGCCGCCCGACATCGCGCCACCCCAGGTCGCCCGGCCGGGAGACCCGTTCGGCGCATTGCGGATCGTCCATTTCCTGGCTCGGGTGCCGCGCAATCGGACGCTCCAATTGCGGGATGTGGTGACGGCGTTGAATGCCGCGTTCCTCGACTGGTCGTTCAGCGAGAAGGCGGTCCTCGCCGAGGTGGTGCAGCTGCAGGCCAACTGGGGGATCAGCTTCCACGGCGAGGATCGGATCATCCTGGACCGCAACGAGCGGGGCCACACGCTGCTGGTCGTCGACTCGCAGAAGATGACCGCCTTCCTGGTCGGGGAGGCACGTCGATTGGCCGCTGCGTGCGAGGACCAGCTCCGCAGCTTCAGCCTCCGCGAGGGTGCCAGCCCGGACTGGTGAGCGCTGGCCTGATACTGGCAGTTATCGGCACCGCTGGCTCAGACTCGGTCCGAGGTTCCCGCCTGACCGATGCTCGCTCCGGCCGCAGCCGTATCGGTCTGCCCAGGGTGTGAGCGAACCTCGGCCTCGCCGACCGGTAGCGGCACCCGGCGCGGCCTGGGACGGAACGGAGAGCTCTCAGCCACGACCGGACCGTTGGTCTCCGTCAGCTCCCCTCCACGGTACGCCTCCCAGACCGCCATGACGCTGTCGCGGTGCGGACGGATGCGGCAATGCTCGTCGCGGTTGCCCATCTCGTCGCAGTAGCCCAGCGGCACGCACTTGGGGGCCAGGAAGCTGCCGAAGAAGGGGGAGACGCGGAAGATCTCGTGGCGAATCTGCTTGAACAGCTGCCGGATCTCCCACTGCGCCATGGTGCACAGCCGAAGGCCGCTCATGTGGATCAGCTGCCGCAGGTTGACGGTCATGATCAGGTTGGTCTGCATCGCGTTGGGGAAGATGAAGCGCGCGTCCTCGGCCGGCACCTCTGCCTGGAGGAGCTGAGCGTAGAGATCCAGGTTGGCGTCGACCGCCTGCTGAAACCGATCAGCCAGCCCGTCGGGAAGGTCGCCCTTGGCGATGGAGTCCGGGACCGTGTAGTTGTCCCGCTTCTTGAAGCTGACGTAGCGCTGCGACTGCTGGTCGAACGCGGTCCCGGCCCGATGCCGCACCAGCTGGTGGCTCAGCGTTCGCGTCACGCCGCTGATGGCGAACGTGAAGTTCACGTGTTCGATTGTGCTTCCGTGCCCCGATTCCATCACCTTGCGCACCAGGCCCTGCTGCTTCTCGTCGGCCACTTGGCGGCTCACCGCCCGGTCCCAGATCTGGTCGGGGACCTGTTCCGAGTAGCAGGTGCGGCAGGCGGTGTAGATGATCGGCAGGTAGTACTCCTCCACGATCTCCCGGGTCGGGAAGATCAGCTTGGCGGAGAGGGCGGTGTCGGCAGTCATGGACGGCCCAGTGTAGCGCGGCTGCGGTCCGCTGGCGGTCGGGTTATCCACAACATGTGGGGGTGTGGATAAGCTACGGCCGCCATCTTGTGTACTGCGGGTCACGCCGAGCTCTGGTCGTCTCCCCGCACGGATGCCGAGCCGTGGCGGCGCTCCTCGAGGCGAGCCAACCCGTGATCCCGGTCGAATGCGATCCGATTGCCGCCCGCCGCTCGGGCCGAGGCCAGCGCCTCGTCGGCCGCGGCGAGCAGCTCGTCATCGGAAATCTCAGTGCCCGGTCGCATAAGTGCGACGCCGATCGACACGGCGAGCTCGACCGGCCCGCCGTCGGTCTCGGTGCTGTGGGTGACGACGCGCCGCCGAAGGACGTCTGCCAGGATCGCGGCGCCGCGCTCGTCGGTGTGCGGCAGGATCACCAGGAAGCTGTCGCCGCCCAGGCGTCCCAGCGCATCCGCGGCACGCATTCGGAGCCGCAGGCGCAGCGCCACGTCGTGCAGGACCGCGTCGGCAATGGCGACGCCGTGGCGGGCGTTGAGGGCAGTGAAGCCGTCGAGGTCGACGAGGACGATTGCCAGCGGGTGCGAGTAGCGCCGACACTCCGCCACCTCGATCCGCAGCCGGTCCAGCACCGCCCGCCGGCTCAGCACGCCGGTCAGCGGGTCGATGGTGGCTGCGACGGCCAGCTCTTCGCGCTGGAGCTCGATGGTGCGCCGCGCGCGAATCAGATCTTCCAGGGTGCCGCGAAGCTCGCGCGAGAGGCGAGCGGCGTCGCTCTCTTCGTCTGTGCCGGCGTCCGCGTCGGTGCTGGCGTCCGCGTCGGCGTCGGCGGCGCGCTGGCTTGCCATCTGCACCGCCCCGTTGGTGGGGAGAGTCGGCCGCGCATCACCGTCAACGACCGGTGCACGGCGCGGCATGCCGGCGGTCATGACCAGGCAGCCGGCGGCCAGTGTCCCGAACGCGACGGCCAGGTCCAGGCTGTTCGCCCGGGCCAGGATCACGATTCCCAGTCCAACCCCGAGCAGCCCGGCAGGCATCGGGTCGTCGCCGCCGAGGATCGCAAGCGTCAGGGTGGCAGCGAACAGCACCACCGCGGCCGCCTCGAGCGCGGCCGCCGGTGTTGGTGGCAGCGACCCGGCCCGCAGCAGGAGCGCGGCGCCGAGTCCGACCTCCGCGGCGAGGAACACCCCGGCCAGAGCGAGCAGCCGCCCGGGGCGCGTCTCGATGCGCATGCCGCGCAGCGATGCGATGCCGGCGGTCAGCAGGATGCCCGCCGCGGCGAACCCACCGATCGCCAGGCCTCCGGTCGGGAGGGTCGGGGTGGCGACCGAGCCAGGCCATGTCGCCTCTGCTGCGAGCGCTACCCCGAGCACGCCCATGCCGGCCGCCACGAGCGGGAACCGAAGGGAGCCGGTGCGCAGACCGTCTGCGGCTGCGACCAGCATGGCCAGCGTGGCGCACGCGGCGGTGAGCAGCGCGGCGGTCGGACCGATCCAGCTCGATGGGCCGATGAGCACCAGGGCCGGGTAGAGCCGGAGAAGGCCGAAGGCAAGGAGCGGCAGCGCGAGTAAGAAGAGGCGGCTCGCGAGGGCGGTGAAGAGCGCCATCGGGCGTGTCCTGTCCATCGGTTCCGGGCTGCAGGGGCACACAGAGTCTCGGAATCCCAGGGGTCGGACGGCAATAGTACGAAGGGGCGCGGATGGCCGTCGCCGCCGGCCTGCCTATACTCGCCGCCGTGGCCAATCCCGGCTCGCGACCAACGGTCATGTCGCGTGCTCGCTTCCTTTCGGAGACCGATCAGCTGATCGCGACCGGCGAGTCGCTCTCCTATCAGCCCGACTGGGACACGTTCCGCACCTGGCTGATCGACTCGGACCGGCTGCTGGAGCAGGTCTGGGGGCGGATGGACCGATACCATCTGGCTTGGCTCAACGTCGGCCGCGACAGCCAGGCGCCGGGGTCGCACCTCGACGAGGAGGGTCAGCGGCGCTTCGTGGCCGCGATGGCGGACGCCAAGCTCGCGGTGCTCCGCACGATGCGGGCGAGCGTGCAGCGACAGGGCTGGCGAACTCTGAGCGAGGAGGAGGAATGATCGACGAGGGGATCGGTGGCCTGGCCGCCATCCTGGCCCACCCCGACGACGAGAGCTTCAGCTGCGCCGGCGCGTTGGCCCTTGCCCGCGACGCGGGGCGGACGACGCGGCTGCTGGTCGCCACGCTCGGTGAGGCGGGCAATCCAGAGGGAGTTGCGGACCCGCTGCTCGGTGAGATGCGCGAGGACGAGCTGCGCTGCGCCGCGGAACGGATCGGGCTGGACGAGGTCACGCTGCTCGACGGTTACCCCGATGGCGGAGTGGCGGAGCAGCCGTTCGAGCGCCTGGTGAGCGACATCGCCGCGTGGCTCTCCGACCGCCGCCCCGACGCGGTGGTGACGTTCGGCGCGCACGGTGTCACCGGCAACCGCGATCACATCATCGTGGGCAGCGCCACCCGGTGGGCCGTGGAGCGCCTCGCGGAAGCTGGGATCGCGCCGAGCGCGGTGTACGTCGTCTCTCCGGTGTTCGGTCCCACCGCGAATCGATTCGACCTCTCACCGGAGGAGCAGGGCGCCACCCACCGGATCGACGTCACCGCGGTCATCGGTCGCAAGATCACCGCGCTCGAGTGCCACGCCAGCCAGGCCGACGCGGCGGAGGCGATTCGGGACATCCGCGCGGCGCTCGATGCGGAGGGCCTGATCTTCGAGGGCTATACGCGAGTCCGGCCACCGGTCCCGCCGCCGCATCCGAATTTCGGGACGCGGCTCCTGTAGCCGGCCATGGGGCCTGTGCGAGGGTCAGCGTGGAGGGGCTGCGCGGACGGGCTGCTAAACTGGCCGCCATGACCATCGACCAGAACCTCGGCAAGGTTGACGAGGTGATGACCGCGCTCTACGACATCTTCGATCCGGAGATCGGGATGAGCATCGTTGACCTCGACCTGATCAAGAACGTCGAGATCGGTGCCGACGGCGCACCGACCGAGATCAAGATGGTGCTCACCACCCCCTTCTGCCCGTGGGCCGGCGACCTGATCCAGAGCGTCAAGCAGAAGACTGAGGATGTGGTCGGCCCGCCGGTCAAGGTCACGCTCCTCGCCGATCGCTGGGAGCCGCCCCCAGGCCTGTTCTAGGTCGCGCCAGGTTCGCCCGGCGCGGCCAGATGACGCGCCGCTTCATCAGTCGGCGTTCTCGCGCTCCGTCTCGAGCACCTTGTGCACCGTGTCCTCGAGCTGGCTGATGGTGAATGGCTTTAGCACCAGCGCGATGCGCTGCTGGAGCAGATAACCCTCCGCATCCGCGGCCGCCTGGACCGAGGCGGTGCAGGCGATGATCGGGATCCGCTCGGTCGAGCGGTTCATCCGCATCTTCTGCAGCAGCTGCCAACCGGTCTTCTCACCCGGCCCGAAGATGAAGTCCGCGATCACCAGGTCGGGCTTGAGCTCCTCGATCCGGGTCAGCTCGTCCGGCGCGTAGCTCATTAGGATCACCTGGTGGCCGAGGTCGGTCAGGATCGTCTCGAAGAGCTCGAGGATCTCCTGGGTGTCGTTGATGACGAGGATGCGCTTGCCTTCTGCCACGCGGCTCCGTCTTGCACGCGCCGTGCCGCTACCATCGGTCGATGCGGATCTACACCCGCAAGGGCGACGCGGGAACCACCGGCCTGCTGTACGGCGGCGATCGGATCTCCAAGGCAGACCTGCGCGCCGATGCATACGGCACGACCGATGAGGCCGTCTCTGCGCTCGGGCTGGCGCGGGCTCACCTCGGTCCGCAGCATCCGCTGACGGAGCTCGTGGTGCGACTTCAGCGAGAGCTGTTCGTGGTCGGTGCGGAGCTCGCCACGCACGTCGAGCGCCGGTCGCGGCTGACCGATGGCACGACGCGCGTTGCCGCTCCGATGGTGACCGCCCTGGAAACGGAGATCGATCGGCTCGAGGCACAGCATCCGATGCCCGTCGAGTTCGTGATTCCCGGCGAGAGCCCGGCGGGCGCCGCGCTCGATCTCGCCCGCACCACCGTCCGCCGTGCCGAGCGGCGCGCCGTGGCGCTGGCCGATGGCGGGGCGCTTCCCGACTCGCAGGTGGTTCCCTATCTCAACCGGCTCGCGGACCTGCTGTTCGTGGCCGCGCGCGTCGCGGACGGTGGCTTTCGGCCGCTGCGAAGCCGAGGTGGCGCACCGGTCGCCGATGCGGAATCGTGAGGCTGACCGGGTGGCCGGTGCACGAATCCGCCGGCTGCCGCGCTAGAATCGCAGCGATCAGCCACCCCGCCCACCCGAGGAGCACCAGATGACGCTCGCCCCCACTCGCAGCCAGATGTTCATCGACGGCGCGTGGTCCGACGCGGCCACCGGCGAGACGACTCCGGTCCTGAACCCCGCCACGGAGCAGGTCATCGGCGAGGTCCCAAAGGGCAGTGCCGATGACGTCGACCGCGCGGTGCGCGCGGCACGCGCGGCATTCGAGGGGTGGTCGCTGACCACTCCGGGGGAGCGCAGCGCCGCTCTGCATCGGTTCGCGAACGCGATCGAGGAGCACGCGGACGAGCTGGCGACGATCGAGAGCCAGAACGTCGGCAAGCCGATGAGCGTTGCCAGCTTCGACGTCGAGTTCAGCGTCGACAACATCCGCTTCTTTGCGGGCGCGGCCCGCGTGGTCGAGGGCCGGGCGGCCGGCGAGTACGTGAAGGGCTTCACCAGCATGATCCGGCGGGAGCCGGTCGGGGTCATCGGTCAGGTCGCCCCCTGGAACTATCCGCTGATGATGGCCATCTGGAAGCTCGGCCCCGCCCTGGCGGCAGGGAACACCGTGGTCCTCAAGCCGTCGTCGTGGACACCGCTGAGCGCCCTCCGGCTGGCGGAGCTCGCCGCAGAGTCGTTTCCCCGCGGCGTGCTCAACGTGGTCACCGGCCCGGGCGCCGTCGTCGGACAGGCGCTCGTCACCCACCCGGGCGTCGACATGGTGTCGCTCACCGGCGACACCGCAACCGGGAAGCAGATCGCCGCAGCTGCCGCGCAGAGCGTGAAGCGCGTTCACCTGGAGCTGGGCGGGAAGGCGCCTGTCCTCGTCTTCGACGACGCTGATCTGGATGCAGTCGCCCAGGGGGTCAGGCTGGCCGGCTTCTTCAATTCGGGACAGGACTGCACGGCCGCGACCCGCATCATCGCCAAGGCGCCGATCTACGACAGGCTTCTCGAGGTGCTCCTCCCGAGCGTGAACTCGATCAAGGTCGCCGACCCCGCGCAGGGTGACGAGATCGAGATGGGGCCGCTGGTCAGCGCGTCGCAGCGGGACCGGGTGTCGGGTTTCGTCGAGCGCGCGCGCGCCGACGGCGGGGAAGTGGTCGCCGGCGGCGCCACGATCGAGGGACGGGGCTTCTTCTACCGCCCAAGCGTGGTGACCAACGTCTCCCAGGACTCGGAGATCGTGCAGAACGAGGTCTTTGGCCCCGTCGTCACGGTCCAGCACTTCACCGACGACGAGGAGGGGATCCGCTGGGCCAACGACGTGCCATACGGCCTCGCGGCGTCGGTCTGGACGCGCGACATCAAGCGCGGGCTCAACGCGGCGCGGCGGCTTCGATACGGGACCGTCTGGATCAACGACCATCTGACCATGGCGTCAGAAATGCCGCACGGCGGCTTTGGGCAATCCGGCTACGGCAAGGACATGAGCGCGTACTCGATCGAGGACTACACCATCGTCAAGCACGTGATGGCCAAGATCGACTGACCGATGAGCGGCCGAGCGCCGCGCTCGAGCCTGCCTGCTAGGATCGGCCGGATGGCCGAGCAGCCGGAAACATCCCTTCCCGCGGGCCGCGACCTGTCGGCGACGCAGCCGCGGGGTCGCACCGCGCCGATCGATGCCGCCGAGGCCCGATCTCTGCTGCGCGAGGGAGTTGCGCTCTTCAACGGCGCGCGCTACTGGCACGCGCACGAGACCTGGGAGACGCTCTGGCGCGCGGCAGCGGAGGATGAGCGAGCCTTCTATCAGGGTCTGATCCAGGTTGCGGCCGGCCTCCTGCACCTGCAGCGGCGTAACGCGCGGGGTGCGCGCGCCAAGCTCACCGAGGGCATCGCCAAGCTCGAGGGCTACATGCCCAGCCACCGCGGGATCGTGGTCACCGAGCTGGTGCGCCGAGTCCGAGGCATCCTCGCCGACCTCGAGTCCGGGTTCGTTCCATACCTGATCCCGCCGGTGATCCGTTACGCGGACTTCGAGGAGCCTGGCTTCACGCGATGACCGAACTGTCGCGCGACCCCTCCGCGTCGGGCGATCTCTCCGCATCCGGCGAACCCTCTGCGCCGGGTGATCAGCCGACATACCGGGTCGAGCACGACTCGATGGGCGAGGTCCGCGTTCCCCGCGACGCGAAGTGGGGCGCCCAGACGCAGCGAGCCGTGGAGAACTTCCCGATCAGCGGCGAACGCCTGCCGCGCGCGCAGATCCGGGCCCTGGCCGCGATCAAGGCTGCGGCCGCGCGTGTCAACGGAGAGATGGGTGCGCTGTCGGCCGAGATGGCGGCCGCGATCCAGGTCGCTGCCGAGCATGTCGCCGACGGACGATGGGACGACGAGTTTCCGATCGACATCTTCCAGACCGGCTCGGGGACGAGCAGCAACATGAACATGAACGAGGTCGTCGCGCGCCTCGCCTCGGAGGCGCTCGGGACGGCGGTGCACCCGAACGATCACGTGAACGCCAGCCAGTCGAGCAACGATGTCTTCCCCTCGTCCATTCATCTCGCCGCCACGTCCGGGGTGGTGCGGGATCTGATCCCCGCGCTCGAGCTGCTTGCCGAGACGCTCGAGTCCAAGGCGGCGGAGTTCGCGGACGTGGTGAAGAGCGGGCGGACGCACCTGATGGATGCCACGCCGGTGACGCTCGGCCAGGAGTTCGGCGGGTACGCGGCCCAGGTCCGCCATGGGGTCGAGCGCCTGAACGGGACGCTGCCACGCCTAGCGGAGCTGCCCCTGGGCGGGACTGCCGTGGGCACCGGGATCAACATGCCGCCGGGCTTCGCCGGGCGGGTGATCGAGCTCCTGGCCGAGGCCGGCGGGCTACCGCTCACCGAGGCGCATGACCATTTCGAGGCGCAGGGG